>JBDTAA010000188.1:0-14109 GCA_039924805.1 Cryobacterium sp. | reverse complement strand
GTTGGTTCCTCCGGTGGTGGCTTCAACGTCTACCACCACGCAGGTCGGTACCCCGACGAGGTGGCAGGTCTGGTCATGCTCGACGTGCCCGCCGGCCAGGCCAACATCCCGACCGACGAGGTACCGGCGTGGGACAGCCCGGACAATCCCGAACACATGGACTACGTCGCGATCGAGAGGCAGATGGCACTGGATCGGCTTCCGATTCCGTCGATACCCGTCACCGTGATCACCGCCAGCGCCGGCCAGTCAGCCGACCCGGCGGAGCAGGAAGTGTGGCTCGACGGGAGCTCAGATCCGGTTCACGTCGTACTCGACGGTGGCCACGCGATCTACGCCTTCGATCCGGCCGGCGTGCTCGCCGAGGTTCTCAAGGTCGTGGACCGAGCCGACGCAGGCTAAGGGCCATCCGTGCACTTTCGAGCTCGGATGCGCCACGAATCGGACACACGTGTACCCACAACGAGGTCTGGTGCGGCCCGTGGCCTGCGTGCTGAAGTGGAACCCCACCTCGGAGAAAAGGACAGGTTCCATGGCAGGCAAGCACGCAAGCACCCAGGCAGACGACCAGCGCTCCGAGCAGCCGCAGCCGCCGCCACCCCTGGAATCGGAGAGTCTCAACATCCTCGACGAGCGACGAGCCCGCCGCGCCTGAGCAAGGCGTGGCATCCGGACTGGGGGTATCCACCCACCGAGCGCTCCGCCACTCTCAAAGAGGAGGTTTTCCCGATGGAGTTACTGCTTCTCGCAGCGCCGCTGGCCACCCTCGTCTTCTACGCCTCCGATTGGGCCACGAAGACTGCAAGGGCCAGGTCCGCGGCCGCGACCGCCTCGGTGAGCTCTGCGCCGGGTATCGCACCTCCGTCGGAGGCGCCCTCGGCGCAATCGTTGGGGCGCGCCCTCCGCCCGGTCCAGCCAGAATCCGCAACCGGCCACTACCTCCCGAGCGAAGACTGGGACGAACTCCTCGTCACAGACGGGGAGGGCATGCCGACCCTGTATCTGCAGATGCACGGCGGGGAGTTACGGCTGACCGAACCCACCACCGACAAGCTAGTCGGCGGCGGCAACCATCACCTTCGTCGGCTGGGAATATGGACGATGGACCTCGGCGCAGTGGGCGTTCACAGGACCGCCGGCCGCGAGGGGCTGCTGCAGCCCGGGTCGCCGCTATCTCTCGTTCGTGAGCCGGACAACGACCACGACGGCAATGTCATCGCGGTGCACGCGGCCGCGGGGCGACCGGTCGGGTACGTCAATACGCACACCGCTGCCGGGATGTGCCGGCTGCTCGACACCGGGACGATCCTGCACGCAATCTCGATCGCGTTCGGCTCCTCCGAGCAGGACGGTCGACCGGGGGGCGTCAAGGTGCTCGCCGCATCGCCCGAGGTGGTCAGGCACCTGCTGCGGAATCGACCTGGCACCACGCTGAGCTCGACCCTCGAAATGGCCTACTGACCCCGGCTGCCGCGACTTCTCGTGCGCGCCACTAAAGTTGAAGGGTTCACGAAATAAGGGAGTCATACACGTGGTTGACGGCTTTGAGCTTTTCACCGACCGGTCCGTTGTCGCAATGCGCGTCAACGGTGAGCTCAGGGACCTGGCGACGACGGTGACGCCGACGGATGCCGTGGAAGCTGTCACCATCGATTCGGTCGATGGACTCACCATTCTTCGCCACTCCGCGGCGCACGTGCTCGCGCAGGCAGTGCAGACCGTGAACCCGAAGGCTCGCCTCGGCATCGGACCGCCCGTCACGGACGGTTTCTACTACGACTTCGACGTGGCGGAGCCGTTCACGCCCGAGGACATCAAGGCGCTTGAGAAGGCCATGGACCGGATCATCCGCCAGGGCCAGCGATTCATTCGCCGGGTCGTGACCGACGTTGAGGCCCGCGCCGAGCTGGCCGACGAGCCGTACAAGCTCGAGCTGATCGGTATCAAGGGAGTCTCGACAGGCTCGACTCCCGGGACCGACGAACTGGGCGGCGACAACGAGTCGGTCGAGGTCGGCGGCGCCGAACTCACGATCTACGACAACGTCGACCCGAAAACCGGCGAGACTCTCTGGAAGGACCTCTGCCGCGGCCCCCACCTGCCCAACACGCGGATGATCGGCAACGGCTACTCGCTGACCCGCCTGGCCGCGGCCTACTGGCGCGGCTCGGAGAAAAACCCGCAGCTGCAGCGCATCTACGGTACGGCTTGGGCGACCAAGGAAGATCTGCGTGCATTCCAGGCCCGCCAGGAAGAGGCCGCGAAGCGTGACCACCGCAAGCTCGGAGCCGAACTCGACCTGTTCAGCTTCCCCGAGGAGATCGGGTCCGGCTTGGCGGTCTTCCACCCCAAGGGCGGCATCATCCGCCAGGAGATGGAAAACTACTCTCGCAAGCGTCACGCCGAGGCCGGCTACGAATTCGTCTATTCGCCGCACATCACCAAGTCGAACCTGTTCGAGACGAGCGGACACCTCGACTGGTATTCCGAGGGCATGTTTCCCACGATGCACGTCGACGAGGAACGCGACGAAACCGGGCACGTGACCCGTCAGGGCGTCGACTACTACCTCAAACCGATGAACTGCCCGTTCCACAACCTGATCTTCAAATCGAGCGGACGCAGCTACCGCGACCTGCCGATGCGCCTGTTCGAATTCGGTTCCGTGTACCGATACGAGAAGTCCGGCGTCGTGCACGGACTCACCCGGGTGCGTGGCATGACCCAGGACGACGCGCACATCTACACGACCCGCGAGGGCATGAAGGACGAGCTGACCGGCACGCTCAACTTCGTGCTGCAGCTACTCGCCGACTACGGGCTCGAGGACTACTACCTCGAGCTCTCAACCAAGGACCCGGAGAAGTTTGTCGGCAGCGACGAGGCCTGGGACGAGGCGACGAAGACGCTCGCCGAGGTCGCCGAGGCATCCGGTCTCGAGCTGGTCTCCGACCCGGGCGGAGCCGCGTTCTACGGCCCCAAAATCTCGGTACAGGCCCGAGACGCCATCGGCCGTACCTGGCAGATGTCTACGATCCAGCTCGACTTCAACCTGCCAGAGCGCTTCGAGATGGAGTACACGGCCTCCGACGGATCCCGCCAGCGCCCGGTGATGATCCACCGCGCCCTCTTCGGCTCGATCGAGCGCTTCTTCGCCGTGCTCACCGAGCACTATGCTGGCGCCTTCCCGGTGTGGCTTTCCCCGGTGCAGGTCGTCGGCATCCCCATCTCCGAGCAGTACGGCCCGTACCTCGACGAGATCATCGCCCGACTCAAGGCGGCCGGAGTGCGCGCGGAGGTCGACCACGGGGACGACCGGATGCAGAAGAAGATCCGCAACCACACCAAGGCGAAGATCCCGTTCCAGCTGATCGTCGGCGAGGAAGACCGCGCCAACGGTGCGGTCAGCTTTCGATTCCGCGACGGCACCCAGGACAACGGTGTGCCCGTGGACGACGCCATTGCCCGCATCGTGGCGTCCATCCAGTCGCGTGCGCAGGTGACCGGCCAGGGGCAGGCCTGACATGGCCGAGATCGCTGAAGAGGCCGGGGGAGTGGAGCACTCCTCCGATTTCGCGGCCGTTCCGGATGCCTTCCAGCGGCTGTGGACGCCGCATCGCCTCGTTTACATCCAGGAGGGCCAGCAGCCTCATCCGAATGACTGCCCGTTCTGCCTTGCTCCGAGCATGGACGACGAGAAGGCGCTGATCGTCGCCCGCGGAAAGCACGCGTACGTTCTCCTGAACCTCTTCCCCTATAACAGCGGGCACCTGCTCGTCTGCCCGTACCGCCACGTTGCAACTTATGACGAGGCGACGCCGGAAGAGATCGCAGAGATCGGTAGCCTGACCCAGAGCGCCATGCGGGTACTGATGACGGTGTCGCACTGCGACGGCTTCAACATCGGCATGAACCAGGGCAGGATCGCCGGAGCCGGCATCGCGGAGCACCTGCACCAGCACATCGTTCCGCGATGGGCACTCGACTCGAATTTTTTCCCGATCATCGCCGGCACGAAGGCGATTCCCCGCCTCCTCGGTGAGGTTCGGCGCGAGGTCGCCGCCGCCTGGCCGCACGACGAAGACTAGATTCACCTTTCCCCCCGGCAGCGGGTTCGCTGCGCAGAATGTCCCACCACGCAAGGAATAGAATTAAGAAATGACTGAGACCACTTCCTCCGAGCAGTTTGGCTCGAGCCGCGTCAAGCGCGGACTCGCCGAGATGCTGAAGGGCGGCGTCATCATGGACGTCGTCACCGCCGAGCAGGCCCGTATCGCAGAGGACGCCGGCGCGGTTGCCGTGATGGCCCTCGAGCGCGTTCCCGCCGACATCCGTTCACAGGGCTGCGTCGCCCGCATGAGCGACCCCGACCTGATCGACAGCATCATCGCCGAGGTTTCCATCCCGGTCATGGCGAAGGCCCGCATCGGCCACTTCGTCGAGGCCCAGATCCTCGAAGCCCTCAAGGTCGACTACATCGACGAGTCCGAGGTGCTGAGCCCGGCCGACTACATCAACCACATCGACAAGTGGAAGTTCCAGACGCCGTTCGTCTGTGGCGCAACCAACCTGGGTGAGGCGCTCCGCCGCATCAACGAGGGCGCAGCCATGATCCGTTCCAAGGGCGAGGCCGGCACCGGCGACGTCTCGGAGGCAACCAAGCACATCCGCACGATCAAGGGCGAGATCGCCCGCCTGTCGGCGCTGACCCCCGACGAGCTGTATGTCGCGGCCAAGGAACTGCAGGCGCCGTACGAACTCGTCGCCGAGGTTGCCGCCACCGGCAAGCTCCCGGTGGTGCTCTTCGTCGCCGGCGGAGTGGCAACGCCCGCCGACGCAGCCATGATGATGCAGCTCGGCGCGGACGGCGTCTTCGTCGGCTCCGGAATCTTCAAGTCGGGCAACCCGCAGGAACGCGCGAACGCGATCGTGAAGGCCGTTACGTTCTACGACGACCCCAGCGTCATTGCCACCGTGTCCCGAGGACTCGGCGAGGCCATGGTCGGCATCAACGTGTCCGACCTCGCGGCCCCGCACCGCCTCGCCGCCCGCGGCTGGTAGAACCCACCAGGCAGCACGCTTTCATGACCGTTGGAGTACTCGCCCTGCAGGGCGACTTTCGTGAACATGCGAGCGTGCTGCGTGAACTCGGCGTCGCCGTCGAGTTCGTTCGCCGCCCGGAGGAACTTGCTCGCGTCAGCGGCTTGGTGATCCCGGGCGGCGAATCCAGCGTCATGGACAAACTGTCCCGTGCCTTCGGCCTGGCCGAGCCACTCCGGCAGGCCGTGCGAGGCGGGCTGCCCGTCTACGGCACCTGCGCCGGCCTGATCATACTCGCCGACACCGTGCTCGACGGGATCGCCGGCCAGCAGACGATCGGCGGACTCGACATCAGCGTGCGCCGCAACGCGTTCGGCTCGCAGGCCGAATCGTTCGAAACGGATCTGCACATTCCCGCTCTCGGCGAGCTGCCGGTGCACGCTGCCTTCATCCGCGCACCGATCGTGGAAGTCGTTGGACCCCGGGCGACCGCCCTGGCCAGGCTCGCCGACGGACGCTGCGTCGCCGTGCAGCAGGGCAACCTGCTCGGCACCTCGTTCCACCCGGAAATAACGGGGGAGTACCGCTTCCACGAACACTTCCTCCAGATGGTGTCCGAAGCCCGGTCCGGCGGCCGAGCCGCGTCGTGACCCGCTACGTCGCGCTGCTGCGGGGCATCAACGTGAACGGCATCACGATCACCATGTCGTCGCTGCAGACGATGTTCACCGAACTTGGATTCAGCACCGTGAAAACCGTGTTGGCCAGCGGCAACGTTCTCTTCACCGCGCAGCGGGAGAACGATGCCGCTGCAATCAAGGCCCGGATCGAAGCCGCCCTGTCGGAGACCTACGGGTACCAGGCCTGGATCGTGCTGCTCGACGTGGACACGCTTGCCAGGATCGTCGAGGACTACCCGTACGACTCGTACCGTGAGGGCTGGCATCCGTACGTTCTCTTCTCATCCGACGAAGCGGCCCTCGCCGAGCTCCTGGCCGGAGCTCAAGCGCTCGACCCTGACGACGAGCGCATCAGCGCGGGCGATGGCGTGCTCTATTGGGAGGTTCGCCGCGCCGTCGGCATCGGCAGCCCATTCAGTAAAATCAGCGGCAAGACCCGGTACCGCTCCAGCACAACGACCCGCAATCTGCGCACCCTGCACAAGCTCCTTCGCTGAGCGGGCCCTACGGGCCGTTCGGGGAGCCCCGGGTTAGAATGGGTGGGCACCCGGCGGGTGCGGAGACCATGCACGGCGGCGCCAGAGCGCCACCAGCGACTGCACACGAGTGAGACAAACGGGAGATGTATGTCCGGGCATTCCAAATGGGCGACAACGAAGCACCAGAAGGCGATCACCGACTCTCGGCGCGCCAAGGCCTTCGCGAAGCTGATCAAGAACATTGAAGTTGCAGCACGCATGGGCGGCGCCGACCTGTCCGGCAACCCGACCCTGGTCGACGCCATCCAGAAGGCCAAGAAGACCTCGGTTCCGAACGACAACATCGACCGGGCGGTCAAGCGCGGCGCGGGCCTGACCGGCGACGCCGTCGACTACACGACCATCATGTACGAGGGTTACGCGGCCCACGGCGTCGCGATCATGATCGAGTGCCTTACCGATAACAAGAACCGTGCGGCGGCCGAGGTGCGCACGACGGTCACCCGCAACGGCGGCAACATGGCCGACCCCGGCAGCGTCGCCTACAACTTCCACCGCAGGGGAATCGTCGTCGTCCCGAAGAATGAGTCCCTCACCGAGGACGACGTTCTACTCGCCGTGCTCGACGCCGGCGCCGAAGAGGTCGTCGACGACGGTGACAAGTTCGAGGTCTTCAGCGAAGCGCACGACCTCGTCGCCACCCGCACCGCCCTGCAGGAGGCCGGCATCGACTACGACTCGGCCGACGTCGCGTTCGTGCCGTCACTCAAGGTCGAGGTCGACGCCGCGACGGCCCGCAAGGTCTTCCACCTCATCGACGCCCTCGAAGAACTTGACGACGTGCAGAACATTTACAGCAACTACGACCTCACGCCCGAGGTACAGGCAGAGCTCGAAGCCGAGTCGGAGTAACACCGCGATGCCGGTCAGGGTGCTCGGGATCGACCCTGGCCTCACTCGCTGCGGAGTGGGTGTCGTCGACGTGTCCGGCAACCGATCGGCGTCGCTTGTCGACGTCACCGTGCTGCGCAGCAACCCCGATATGCCGCTCGAGCGGCGGCTGCTGCAGATCAGCGACGGCATCGAGGACATGCTCGACCGGCACCGGCCGGCCTTTGTCGCGATCGAGCGCGTGTTCGCCCAGCACAACGTGAGCACCGTGATGGGTACCGCTCAGATCAGCGGGGTAGCCCTCATGCTCGCCGCTCGCCGCGGCCTGCCGGTTTCGCTGCACACCCCGAGCGAGGTCAAGGCGGCCATCACCGGATACGGCGCCGCCGACAAGAAGCAGGTCGGCACCATGGTCGCCCGCATCCTGGGCCTCGCCGAGATCCCGAAGCCCGCCGACGCCGCCGACGCCCTCGCCCTGGCCATCTGCCACGCCTGGCGCACCGGCGCCTCCGGCGGAACCCTGCCGACGGTGGGTTCGCTCACTCCCGCGCCCCAGACCCCGGCCCAGAAAGCATGGCTCGCCGCGGAGCGCAGCGCCTCGGTGTCGGTGGCGCCCCGTAGTCTTAAGCGGTGATCTCCTCCGTACGTGGCCCCGTCCGCTCCGCCCTGGGCTCGACCGTGGTGATCGAGGTCGGCGGCATCGGCCTCGCCGTTCAGGTCACCCCGACGACCGCGCTGTCCGTCCGCATCGGTGACGAGGCCCGGCTTGCGACCACGCTGATCGTTCGTGAAGATTCCCTCACCCTCTACGGGTTTCCGACCACGGACGAGCTGGCGGTGTTCGAGTTGCTCGTCGGCGTCACCGGCGTCGGACCAAAGTCGTCCCTCGGCGTACTGGCGGTCCTGACGCCGAATCAGATCGCCCTGGCCGTCCAGGCCGAAGACGACGCGGTGTTCCGCAAGGTCAGCGGCATCGGGCCGAAAACGGCCAAGCTCATCGTCCTGTCGCTGGCCGGCAAGGTCAGCGCGACCAGTGCCGCGCCGTCCACGACACGCCCGGCCGGATCGACGAGTGTCGCCGCGAGCGTGCAGGCCGCCCTGATCGGCCTCGGCTGGTCGGAACGGGTCGCGGCGCAGGCCGTCGACGAGACGCTCGGCGAGGCATCCGGTTCAGAGCCCGGCGTCGCCACTGTTCTGCGCCTGGCCCTGGCTCGCCTCGGCCCCGCGCACCAGGCCCCGGAGCGCCGCTCATGAACGCCGGACTGGCCAATGACCCCGGAGTCGAGGTAACGAATCCGGCGCTCGAAGGGGACGCCGAGCTCGCCTTCGAAGGCGCCCTTCGTCCGCGCAGCATGGCCGAATTCGTCGGCCAGCAGAAGGTACGCTCCCAGCTGCAACTGCTGCTCACCGCGGCCACCATGCAGAGCCGCACCCCCGACCACATCCTGCTCGCCGGCCCGCCAGGTCTCGGCAAGACGACGCTGGCCATGATCATCGCCTACGAGGGCAACCGTCCGCTGCGCATGTCCAGCGGACCGGCCATCCAACACGCCGGCGACCTCGCGGCCGTGCTGTCCTCCCTCGTCCCCGGCGAGGTGCTGTTCATCGACGAAATCCACCGGATGGCGCGCTCCGCCGAGGAGATGCTCTACCTGGCGATGGAGGACTTCCGGATCGACATCATGGTCGGGAAGGGCGCCGGGGCAACCTCCGTGCCGCTCGAACTCGCCCCCTTCACTCTGGTGGGAGCCACAACACGCTCCGGTTTGCTGCCCAACCCGTTGCGTGACCGCTTCGGCTTCACCGCCCACCTCGAGTTCTACTCGGACCCCGAGCTGGAGCAGGTGCTCGGTCGGGCGGCGAAGCTGCTGGAGTTGCCCATCGGCCACGAGGCACTCAGCGAAATCGCCGGGCGCTGCCGGGGAACGCCCCGCATCGCGAACCGGCTGCTCCGGCGGGTGCGTGACTACGCCCTCGTGCACGGGGGCGACGCCGACCTTCCGGCCGTCCACGCCGCACTCGAGCTGTACGATGTCGACCCGATCGGCCTGGATCGGCTCGACCGTGAGGTTATGAGAATCATCCTGACCCGCTTTGGGGGAGGCCCCGTCGGCCTGAATACGCTCGCTGTTTCCGTCGGCGAGGAGTCCGAAACCATCGAGGCGGTCGTCGAGCCCTTCCTTGTGCGGATAGGCTTCCTCACGCGCACCCCTCGGGGGCGGGTGGCAACACCAGCGGCGTGGGAACACTTCGGGCTCAGTCCTCAGACTGCCCTGACCCTCAATCATCTATAATTCAAGTTGGTCCGCAAACGATTCGACTCTCTGAGCGATCGCGGCGCCACAATCGGAAGGTTTTAGTTCTTAATGGATCCAATCACTCTCATCATGCTCGCCGTCCTGGCGATGCTCGTGTTCTTCATGTTCCGCAACGGACGCAAGCGCAAGAGGGACCTCGAGGCCCTGCAGTCGCAGATGGTCGCCGGCGCGGACGTCATGACGAACTTCGGCATGTACGGCACCATCGTCTCGATCGACGAAGAAGAGAACAAGGTCGCCCTCGAGATCGCACCGGGCACCGTTGTGCACATCCACCGCCAGACGATCGCCCGTGTGGTCGAGCCCATCGCCGCCGAGTCGGAGGAATCACCCGTCGCTGAGCTGGGCGAGGACAGCGACACGCTCATGGGCGAGCCGGAATTCGGACAGCGCGTCGCGGGCGACGACGGCGCCGACTCCGACAACAAGCCCACCAAGGGCGACGCGTAACAGACCCCTCTCCTGTGCCCGCGCCTTCACGGGCGCGGGCACGAGCACGAGTATAGAAAGCTGAGTTCACAGGTGGCAAAGTCGTCTCCGGCCAAAAAGGCCTGGCGTTCACTGACCTGGCTAGGCGTCATCATCGTCGGCCTGATCGCCCTCAACACGGCCGGGGTCCTCGGCGCAAATGGGGCGTGGGCTCCCAAGCTGGCTCTGGACCTCGAGGGTGGAACGCAGATCATCCTTGCCCCGAAGCTCGAGTCGGGTACGACGGTCTCACCGGAACAGCTGAGCCAGGCCGTGTCGATCATCCGGCAGCGCATCGACTCCGCGGGCGTGTCCGAGTCGGAGATCAACACCCAGGGCGGCAAGAACATCGTCGTGTCGATCCCGGGTACACCGGATGACGCGACGATCAACCGCATCGAATCCTCGGCCAAGCTCGAATTCCGCCCCGTCCTCGTGGCCGGCGCGCCATCCGGTGACAGCGTGGGCGGCGACGGATCGGCGACGCCGACGCCGACCCCGACGCCGAGCGTCGATCCCGGCAGCCTGCCGAGCACGCCGAGCGTCAAGCCCACCGACGGGAGCGACCTCGCCTACGTGACACCGGCGCTCCAGGCCACGTACGAAGCCTTCTCCTGCAAGAACATCGACACCAGCGTTGTTGCGCCGGCCGACGAGCCTCTCGTCACCTGTGAGACGGACGGATCGGTCAAGTACATCCTTGGCCCCGTCGAGGTCAGCGGCGCGAACATCTCCAACGCAACCAGCGGACAGAGGACCACCCAGTCCTGGGCCACGACCGGCGAGTGGGCCGTCAACATGGTGTTCGACTCCACGGGCACCAAGCAGTTCGCCACGGTCACCACGCGTCTGAGCGGACTGCAGGGCGCACAGAACCAGTTCGCAATCGTGCTGGATGGCTCTGTCATCTCGGCGCCGCGAACGCTCGCGGTGATCACCGACGGTAAGCCGGAAATCACCGGCAACTTCACCCAGGCCACGTCCAAGACGCTGGCGGACCAGCTCAAATTCGGTGCTCTGCCGATCAGTTTCGCCGTGCAGAGCCAGGACACGATCTCCGCGACGCTGGGATCCACGCAGCTCACCAGCGGCCTCATCGCCGGTTTGATCGGCCTGATCCTCGTTGTTCTGTACACCCTCGTCCAATACCGCCTGCTCGGCCTGGTCACCGTTGCGTCCCTGGTGGTTGCCGGTCTCATCACCTATCTGTTGATCACGATCCTGTCCTGGCGTGAGGGCTATCGCCTGTCGCTGGCCGGTGTCGCGGGTCTGATTGTGGCGATCGGGATCACGGCCGACTCTTTCATCGTCTACTTCGAACGTGTGCGAGATGAACTTCGCGACGGCCGGGGGCTCGTGTCGTCCGTTGAAGCGGGCTGGAAGCGTGCCATCCGAACGATCATCGCCTCCGACACGGTGAACTTCCTCGCCGCCGCAGTGCTGTTCGCCCTGGCCGTCGGAAACGTTCGCGGGTTCGCGTTCACCCTCGGTCTCACCACGATCGTCGACCTCGTCGTCGTGATCCTGTTCACCCACCCGATGCTCCAGGTGATGGCGCAGACACGGTTCTTCAATGAAGGCCACAAGCTCAGCGGTCTCGATCCACGGGCCCTGGGCGCCGTCTACCGCGGACGGGCGCAGTTCCAGCCGTCCCCGCAGGTGGGTAGCGCGAAGTCAGCCTCGTCCAGCCGGGAGGCCGCGAAGCGCCAGACCATCGCCGAGCGCAAGGCCGCCGAATTGGTCGGTTCCAGCGCCGATCGCACGAACGATGGGAAGGATTCCTAATGGCCAGCTTTGCCCAGTTCGGCAACGACCTCCACACCGGTAAGCGGTCCTTCAATATTGTTGGACGCCGCAAGAAGTGGTACCTGATCGCGGCAGTGATGATTCTCATCGCCGTCGTCGGGCCTCTCCTGCGTGGGGGCTTCGTCTTCGGCATCGAATTCACCGGCGGCTCCGAGTTCGTCGTGTCCGAGGTCAAGAACCAGGACCAGGGGCCGGCCGCCACGGCCGTCGCTACCGTCGACCCTGAGGCGGCACCCAAAATCTCAACCGTCAGCAACACGGGGATCCGGGTTCAGACGGATCAGCTGAAGCCCGCGGAGTCGCGCGAGGTCCGGGCCGCACTGGCCAGAGCGTACGAGGTTCCGGAAACCCAGGTGACGTCGTCGTTCATCGGCCCGTCATGGGGTAAGGACATCACTCAGCAGGCCCTCCGCGCCCTGGTCGTCTTCCTCGTGCTCGCCTCTATTGTCATGGCGATCTACTTCCGCACCTGGAAAATGTCGCTGGCCGCAATGATCGCTCTCCTGCATGACCTCGTGATTACCGCGGGGTTCTACGGCCTCACCGGGTTCGAGATCACGCCGGCCGCGGTCATCGGCTTCCTCACGATCCTCGGTTACTCGCTGTACGACACCGTGGTGGTGTTCGACAAGATCCGGGAGAATACCTCGGAAGACGGACCTGAATCCCGTCGAACCTTCGGCGACTCGGTCAACCTCGCCGTGAACCAGACCCTGGTGCGTTCAATCAACACCTCGGTCGTCGCGATGCTGCCCGTCGCGTCGATCCTGTTCATCGGGGCCTTCGTGCTCGGGGCCGGCACGCTGCGCGACATATCGCTCGCGCTGCTGATCGGTATCATCGTCGGCACCTACTCGACGATCTTCATCGCCGCTCCGCTGTACGGCCAGCTGCGAGAGAACGAACCGGCAATCAAGAAGCGTGACAAGAAGGCCCTCGAGCTCCGTGCGAAGGCCGCCGCCGCTCAGCCCGCGGAGGAAGTGACGGCATGAGCCCCGCTCCTGGTGCGTCGGCCGCTGCGATAGCAGTGGCCGACGCCCCGGGGCGCATGCGCGTCGCCGCTGCCCGGGGGGCCGGGCACATCTTCGATGGCGATGTTCTCGCGTAGATCAGCGATAATGGGCGAAGAGAGTGAGGTGACGCGATGACGGAAATCACAACGCCATCCACCGCTTCACTGCGTCGGCTGGTGCCCCGGATCTTCTCCCGTGCCCAGCCGGTCGGTGCGGTCGACACGCTGCTGAAGACCGTGCGGATGCATCATCCGAAGGCCGACCTGGCGATTATCGAGCGCGCCTACACCGCGGCCGAAGGCGCCCACGAGGGCCAGGTTCGCCGCAGCGGGGAACCGTACATCACGCATCCGGTCGCCGTCGCGCAGATCCTGGCCGACCTGGGCATTGGGCCGAAGACCATTGCCGCCGCCGTGCTGCACGACACGGTGGAAGACACCGATTACACGCTCGACCAGCTGCGGCTCGATTTCGGCGACGAGATCGCGATGCTGGTCGACGGCGTCACGAAACTCGACAAGGTCAAGTACGGCGACAGCACGCAGGCGGAAACCGTGCGGAAGATGATTGTGGCGATGTCGAAAGACATCCGAGTGCTGATCATCAAACTCGCCGACCGGCTGCACAACGCGCGCACCTGGGGCTTCGTGTCCAACGAGTCCGCCTCGCGCAAGGCAACGGAGACCCTCGAGATCTACGCGCCGCTGGCTCATCGGCTGGGCATCCAAACCATCAAGTGGGAACTTGAAGACCTCTCTTTCGCGGTGCTCTACCCGAAGCTCTACGCCGAGATCGAAAGCCTCGTCAGGCAGCGCACACCGCAGCGTGAGGAATTCGTGCAGGAGGTCATCGACTCAATCAACGACGACCTGAAGTCCGCTCGGATCCGCGGCAAGGTCGCCGGCCGGCCGAAGCAGTACTACTCGATCTACCAGAAGATGGTCGTGCGGGGCCGCGATTTCGACGAGATCTACGACCTCGTCGGCATTCGCGTGCTCGTCAACTCGGTGCGGGACTGCTATGCCGTGCTGGGTGCGATCCACGCGCGCTGGACGCCTCTACCCGGCCGGTTCAAGGACTACATCGCAACCCCGAAGTTCAACCTGTACCAGTCGCTGCACACGACGGTCCTCGGCCCGGCCGGCCGACCGGTCGAGATCCAGATCCGCACCCAGGACATGCACCAGCGCGCCGAGTTCGGTGTTGCCGCGCACTGGAAGTACAAGGAACAGGTCAACGGCAAGAGCCCCGGCCCTGGCCCGCAGAGCGACACCGACATGGCCTGGCTCGCCCACATCTCCGACTGGCAGGCGGAAACCGCCGACCCGGGGGAGTTCCTCGACTCGCTCCGCTTCGAGATCGGCGCCAAAGAGGTCTACGTCTTTACCCCGAAGGGGCGGGTGATCGGCCTTCC
>JBDTAA010000187.1:0-14988 GCA_039924805.1 Cryobacterium sp. | reverse complement strand
GGCCGGCGACACCGAACGCCCACGCTGGCCGATGATCATCCTGCGCACCCCCAAGGGCTGGACCTGCCCGACCACGATCGACGGCGTGCAGGTGGAGGGCACCTGGCGGGCGCACCAGGTGCCGCTGGCGAGCGCGAGGGACACCCCGGAGCACACGAGCGTCCTCGAGCGCTGGATGGCGTCGTACCGCCCGCAGGAACTCTTCGACGAGTCGGGCGCACCCAACGCGCGGGTCACCGCGAACGCCCCGGCCGGCGACCTGCGGATGAGCGCCAACCCGGTCGCCAACGGCGGCGTACTCCGCCGCGACCTGCGCCTGCCCGACTTCCGCGACTACGCCGTCGACGTGCCATCACCCGGGGCGACAATCGGCGAGGCAACGAGGGTGCTCGGCGGCTGGCTGGCCGACGTCATCCGGGAGAACCCCGACAATTTCCGCATCTTCGGTCCCGACGAGACGGCGTCGAACCGGCTCGCCCCCGCCGTCTATGCGGCCACCGACAAGCAGTGGGACGCGGAGATCCTGCCCGGCGACACGAACCTGGCCCGCGCCGGGCGGGTGATGGAGATGCTCAGCGAACACCAGTGCCAGGGCTGGCTCGAGGGCTACCTTCTCACCGGGCGGCACGGGCTGTTCAACTCCTACGAGGCGTTCATCCACATCATCGATTCGATGTTCAACCAGCACGCGAAGTGGCTCAAGGTCAGCAGCCAGATCCCGTGGCGGCGACCGGTGGCCAGCCTCAACTACCTGCTCAGCTCCCACGTCTGGCGGCAGGACCACAACGGTTTCTCGCACCAGGATCCCGGTTTCATCGACCACGTGGTCAACAAGAGCGCGGATGTCGTGCGCGTGTACTTCCCGTTCGACGCGAACACGCTGCTCTCCACCTACGACCACTGCCTGCGCAGCGTCAACTACGTCAACGTCGTCGTCGCCGGCAAGCAGCCCACCCCGAACTGGCTGAACATGAACGACGCGATCGCGCACTGCAGCCGCGGCGCCGGCATCTTCGACTGGGCCGGCACCGAGCGGGCCGGCCTCGAGCCCGACGTCGTGCTCGCCGCCTGCGGCGACGTGCCGACCCTCGAGGTTCTGGCCGCCGCATCCATTCTGCGTGAACGGATGCCCGAGCTCATGGTGCGCGTCGTCAACGTCGTCGACCTGATGGTGCTGCAGTCGGAGAGCGAGCACCCGCACGGTCTGGGCGACCGCGAATTCGACGCCATGTTCACCGCCGACAGGCCGATCATTTTCGCCTACCACGGGTATCCGTGGCTGATCCACCGGCTCACCTACCGTCGCAACGGCCACGACAATCTGCACGCCCGCGGGTACAAGGAGAACGGCACCACCACCACCCCGTTCGACATGGTCATGCTCAACGACCTCGACCGGTACCACCTGGTGATGGACGTGATCGACCGGGTCCCGGGCCTCGGCGCGCGCGCAGGGGTGCTCCGGCAGGACATGCAGGATGCCCGGCTGCGCGCCCGGCAGTACACCAGGGACTTCGGCGAGGACATCCCCGTGGTGAACGACTGGGCCTGGGGCGGCGCCGCAGGTGCGGGCGGCGCCGAAGCCGGTGCGGACGACACGACCGGCGGGGACAACGCATAGGGGTGGCGCGCAGCATTCGGCTGCGTGCCCCGATTAACCGGCGGCGGCGGAACGCAGCCGGGCGACTGGGCGGTGCTCCCTCAGCCAGCGTTCCGTCTGGATGACGTGCGCGGCCGCGGCGGCGGCTGCCGTCGCCGGATCGTGCTGGACCAGCGCGTTCAGGATCTCGCGGTGGGACAGGTCGCTCTGCCGTTTGATCTCGTGTCCGGCCGGTATCCCGAAGAGCTGGTAGGAGCGGGACCGGGAGCGAAACACCCGAAGCAAGACGGTGAGGGTCGCATTCTGGGCGAGTTCGCAGATGGCCTCGTGGAACCGGGCGTCGAGCTCTGAGGCCTCGTCATTGTCCATCGTGGCTTCGAGCGCGTCGAGCGTGGCGCCGAGTTTCGCGGCAGCCGCGTCGGTCATGCGAGACGCGGCCTGCGACGTCGCATGCGCCTCGAGCACGCGGCGGAGCTCGTACATTTCGAGCAACCCCTCCAACGGCATGAGATCCACCGTCAGGGCAAGGGCGCCGATGATGTCCTCCGGCTCGAGGGCCGACACGTAGGTTCCGGAGCCGTGCCGGGACTCGATAACGCCGAGGGCCCCGAGCATGCGCACCGCTTCGCGCAGCGATCCGCGCGACACCTGCAGCCGGTCGCAGAGCTGGGCTTCGGAGGGGAACTGCTGGCCGGGGGTGAGTTCGCCGGATGCGATGATCTGCCGGAGGCCGTGAAATGCGTCGTCGATCGCGCTCATGCTGCGCCTCCTGCCCGGGATCAAACTGATCTTTGATCAGCATACGGCCTGGAGAAGTTATCTGATGACTTGCTAGTTATCTAATGAATCTGTGTATAAGCTCCCTAACATCCGATAAAACGCGCCGGTAGCCACCGAGTCATACGATGTCTTGGTGAATGGTCGCGAACGACGGAGGACCTTCGAGCCCACAAGGATGTGACCCGCATGACTTCAGCGAACGCACCGACCACGGTCACCGTCCCACGCGCCCTCACCCTGCCGGATGGCGCGCCCGCCGCCGCCGCCTGGACGTTATCCGAGACTGCCCTGCACGTTAACCACGGCTCCTTCGGTGCCGTCCCGCGCGTTGCCCAGGAACACCAGAATGCGCTCCGCGCCCAGATGGACTCCGACCCGGTCGCCTGGTTTTCCTCCCTGCCCATCCGAATTGGGGCCGTTCGACGGGAGATCGCCGCCTTTGTGGGTGCGGCTCCAGAAGACGCTGCCCTCGTGCCGAATGCGAGCGCGGGCGCCAGCGCGGTCTTCTCGAGCCTGCCGACTCCGCGTGGCGCGGAAATCGTCGTCACCGACCACGGCTACGGCGCAGTGACCATGGGTGCCGAGCGCCTCGCCCGGCGTGTGGGTGGAACCGTGCGCACCGCGCACGTCCCTCTGCACGCGACTCCGGCCGAGGCGCACGCGGCGGTCATGGACGCATGCTCCAGCCGGACCCGGCTCATCGTGATCGACCACATCACCTCCGCGACCGCCCGGTTCATGCCGGTCGCGGAGATTGCGGCGTCCGCCCGCGAACGCGGCATCGTTACGTTCGTGGACGGCGCGCATGTGCCCGGCCTGTACACGGACCCGCTGCGGGGTGTCGACTGCGACTTCTGGGTCGGCAATCTGCACAAGTTCTCCTGCGGGCCGCGCGGGACGGCACTGCTGGTCGCCCGATCCGCGCTGCGTGATGAGCTCTACCCCCTGATCGACTCCTGGGGGTCCCCTCTGCCCTTCCCCGAGCGCTTTGACACGCAGGGCACGCTCGACCTCACCAGCTACCTCGCCACGCCCACCTCGACGAACTTCCTCGAGAAGACCTGGGGCTGGGAGCCGGTGCGCCGCTACATGAGCGAGCTCGCCGACTACGCCGAGGCCATCGTCGGGAACGCCTTCTCCGCGCAAACCGGCCAGGCGCACCGTGCCGACGTCGGTTGCCCGGTCAACGCCCTGCGCCTGGTGCGGCTGCCCGAAGGGCTGGCCCGCACCCACCCGGAGGCCGACGCGCTGCGTGACCGTGTCGTCAGCGAGCTGAACGTGGAGGCGGCATTCACAAGCTTCGGTGGCGTCGGGTATTTCCGGCTTTCGACGCACGCGTACAACACGGCGGCCGATTACGAAGAATTCGTTGAGCGCGTGGTTCCGACGCTCTGCGACTGGGCGCGCGATGCAGATCGCTGACCGCACCACCCCGCACCACCCAGGGATCACAGCAGGCACACAGCACGCACTCAACGAAATGAGGACAGCAATGATGAAACGAAAAGTTCTATCCGGAATTGGTCTCGGACTGGTGGCGACCCTTGCTCTCAGCGGATGCTCCGGAAACGCCGGCGGCTCCTCCGACGGCGGGGAAGTCACGCTGCAGATGGTTGAAAGCCTGACCAGCCCCGCCCGCACCGAGCTGCTGAGCGAACTCATCGACGAGTTCGAGAAGAAGAACCCCACGATCAAGGTCGACCTCATTTCCCCGCCGACCGACCAGGCCGACCAGAAGATCCAGCAGATGCTGCAGTCGAAGTCCGGCGTCGACGTGCTCGAGGTACGTGACCTCACGGTCGGGCCGTTCTCGACCAACGGTTGGCTGCACGACATGACCCCCGAATTCAAGGACTGGGACGGCTGGGATTCCCTGACCGACAACGCGAAGAACGTCGCGTCGGCCTCGGGCAAGACGTACTTCGTTCCCTACGGCTTCTACGGCATCAGCCTCTTCTACCGCACCGACTTCGTCAAGGACGCCGGCTTCGACGGCGCCCCGGAGAGCTGGGACGACCTGGTCGACCAGGCCACCGCCATTCAGGACCCGGGCTCCAACACGTACGGCTACGCCTTCCGCGGCGGGAAGAACGGCTACTCGAATGCCGTTCTCGCCATCGAGGCCTACGTCGCGGACGACATCGATGTCGCCAACGCCTACAAGACGACGAACGGCGACTCGATCTTCGCCGCGCCGGAGGCGCGCGAGGCCCTCGACACCTACTTCTCGCTCTTCAAGAAGGCATCGCCGCCGTCATCCGTTGCCTGGGGATACCCGGAAATGGTCGAGGGCTTCACGAACGGCTCGACCGGGTTCCTGCTTCAGGACCCCGAGGTCATCGCCGCAGTGCAGCAGTCGCAGGCGGTCAAGCCGGACCAGTGGACGACAGCACCCATGCTCCTCGGCCCGACCGGCAAGGCCGTTCAGCCGCTCGCAACCGCGGGTTGGGGCACGGCCGAGGCGAGCGAGCACAAGGCCGAATCCGCAAAGCTGATCCAGTTCCTGAACTCGGGTGACGCGTCGATCAGGTTCACCCAGGAAAACAGCCTGGTGCCGATCGTCAAGGGTGCCGCTGACGCCGACTTCTACAAGACCGGTGCCTGGGCCAGCTACCTGTTCATGAACGAGAACCCGGACAAATACATCACCGCCGAGCAGCCGCGCGGTGTGTCCTGGTGGACGGAGTGGGCGGACAAGGCCGACGTCGAACTGCAGCAGGTACTCATCGGCAAGAAGACCACCCAGGAACTGCTCGATAGTTGGGACCAGTACTGGACCGAAAAATGGGCAGCCGAGTAAGGCATTCATAGATGTTTCGTCACATATCGACGAACGTGAAGGGGCGCCCGTCCACCCGGGTCGGCGCCCCTGAGGCGTTGTCGCGGTCCAGGCGCCGCCAATTCACGATCCGGCGAGGCCTCGCGATCCTCGCGTTCCTGCTGCCGGCCGCAATCTTCGTCGGGGTGTTCACCTACTACCCGATGATCGCGGGAAGCCAGATGGCCTTCCGCAACTGGAACCTGAACAACCTCACCGACACCTCGTGGGTCGGGTTCGGAAACTTCCGGAAGATCTTCGCT
Organism: Cryobacterium sp.; assembly: GCA_039924805.1. GTDB lineage: Bacteria > Actinomycetota > Actinomycetes > Actinomycetales > Microbacteriaceae > Cryobacterium. Next base: position 9,527 of record JBDTAA010000187.1, on the reverse strand, counting down.
GACCCCAACTTCTACGTCATCCTGTGGAACTCCGTGGTCTGGGTCGTGGCCTCCATCGTCCCGCAGTTCATCCTCGGATTCGCGATTGCGCTCTGGCTGCGGCGGAACTTCCGGTTCCGCGGCGTGTACCAGGCGCTCATCTTCTTTCCGTGGGCCATCTCCGGATTTCTCATCGGCATCCTCTTCCGCTGGATGTTCAACGGCGAGTTCGGCGTGATCAACGACCTGCTGGCCAAGACCGGGATCAGCGAAACCCCGATTCCGTGGCTTGCCGATCCCACGACCGCGATGGTCGCCGTGGTCGTCGCCAACATTTGGTACGGCGTCACGTTCTTCGCCATCATGATCCTGGCCGCCCTCCAATCGGTACCCGAGGACGTCTACGAGGCGGCCGCCCTGGACGGTTCGGGCAAGGTGCGGACGCTGTTCGCGATCACTATCCCGTACATCAGCACGACGCTGGGGCTGACGGTGCTGCTCAGGGTCATCTGGATCTTCAACTTCCCGGACATTATCTGGGCCATGACCGGGGGAGGCCCGGCGAACCAGACCCACATCATCACCACCTGGATGATCACGATCACCCAGCGCGGGGACTACGGGCAGGCATCCGCCCTCGGCCTGATCGTGGTGGCCCTGCTGCTCATCTTCTCCGCCTTCTACCTGATGGCCATCCGCCAGAAAAAGGAGGTCACCTCATGATCAACAGGGAAACGATGCCCGCACGACTCGTGCGGATCCTCTTCCTCGGGCTCTGGCTCGTGATCACGATTTTCCCGCTCTACTGGATCGTGATCACGTCGTTCAAGGCGCCCGGTGCGATCTTCAGCTTCCCGCTGACGTACTGGCCCACGGAGTTCTCCTTCATCAACTACACGACGCTGTTTGAGAAATCGCGCTTCGCCACCTACGTGGTGAACAGCCTCCTGGTGTCGACTCTCGCCGCGACCATTGCCACGCTCATCTCGATGCTGGCGGCGTACGTGCTCGCCAGATTCGAGTTCCGCAGCAAGACGGCCGTACTGATGGCCTTCCTGGTCACCCAGATGATCCCGGCGTTCATCGCACTCGGGCCGCTGTACCTGCTCATGGTGCAGTTGAAACTCGTGGATAACCGCTTCGGCCTGGTGCTCGTCTACATCGCTCTGTGCATTCCGTTCTGCACCGTGATGCTGCGCGGGTTCTTCGCCAATATTCCCGACGCTCTCGAGGAAGCGGCGATGATCGACGGATGCTCCCGCCTGAGTGCCCTGTTCCGCGTGATCGTCCCGGTGATGAAGCCGGGCATCGTCGCCGCCTTCATCTTCAACTTCGTCAACTGCTGGAACGAACTGTTCCTCTCGGTGACTCTGATGAACAAGGACGAGAACAAGACCATCCCCACCGCCCTCAACGGCTTCATCTCCAGCTTCACCATCGACTGGGGCTCGATGTCGGCGGCGGCGGTGCTCACGATCCTGCCCACGATGATCCTGTTCGCCTTTGCGAGCCGCTACATCGTGCAGGGTCTGACCGCCGGAGCGGTCAAGGGGTAGCGGGCCGATCGCCTGGCCCCTGGGGGTCAGGCGATCGAACGCAGAACCGCTCGGATGATCGAACCGGCGTCGATGCCGTGGTGCCGGTAGACGCTGTCCAGATCGCCGGACTGCCCGAGCCTCGACACCCCGAGGTGCGTCGCAGGCACCCCGTTCACGCCGGCCAGGAATGCGAGCGTGTGCGGGTGCCCGTCGAGGACGGTCACCAGGGGCGCCGCTCGATTGGCCGGCAGGATGTCGCGCAGGATCCACTCGCTCGCGTCATCCGTCGCCTGGCCCGTCCTCGCCTGCACCGCTTCGAAGAGGAGGCCGGCGTTCGTGACGCAGACCACCTCGACGGGCACGCCGGCCTCGGCGAGGGCATCGGCGGCCACGAGCGCCTCGGGGACGAGCGCTCCCATCGCGACGATGGTGGCCGCCGGCGAGGCGCACGCACGGAGCACGTACCCGCCGGCCACGACCTGCCGTCGCCGCAGGTCGCGGGCCTCCGGCATCGCGGGGACCGCGGAGAGGCTCTGATCGACCGGACGGGTGGAGAGCCGGAGGTAGCTCGACGTGCCGTCGACGGTGCCGATCCGGCGGATGCATTCCAGGAGCAGCCATTCGACCTCGATGGCGAAGGCAGGCTCGTAGCTCAGAAGGCCGGGCTGCTGCAGCCCGATAGCGGGCGTCAGCACCGACTGGTGGGCGCCGCCCTCCGAGGACAGGGTCACGCCTGACGGTGTGCCCACGAGGATGGACTGGCCGCCGGCGTACATGCCGAAGGTCCACGGTTCGAGGGCGCGGGCTATGAAGGGGTCGTAGACGACGCCGATCGGCACGAGCGGAAACCCCCAGCGGCTCCAGGTCGCCCCGAGCTCCCCGAGCAGGCCGACAAGATTCGTTTCGGCGATGCCGAGTTCGATGTGACGGCCGGTGGCGCTCTCCTCCCAGTGCAGGATGGTCTCCGGATCGTCGTCGAACCAGTCCCGCGACGGTGTGGCCGACCAGACCTTGGCCTTGTTCACCCAGCCGCCGAGGTTGGTGCTGGAACTGACGTCCGGGCTCACGGTGACGATGCGTTCGGCGATGTCCGGGGCGCGCCGGGTGAGGTCGAGCAGGGTTCGGCCGAGCGCGGCCTGGGTGGTCGAGGTGCCCCGGGGGATCCAGCCGAGGTCGGCCGGTGGGGTGAACCGCGGCGCGTCGGCGACGGGCTCACGGCGCAGCCGACGGGCGACGTGCGCAGAGAGCCGACCCTCGGCGGTTCCCGGGTCGAACAGGGCGAACGGGGCGGCGGGATCGACGCCGAGCGCATCGCGGTAGGTCTCGAACTGCTGCGGCGTGAGCTGCGCGGAGTGGTTCTGCGGGTGGCCCTCCATTGGCAGGCCCCTGCCCTTGACCGTGTAGGCGAAGACGACGGTCGGTCGGTCGTCGTCGATCGCCGCGAAGGCGGCGCGCAGGGCGTCGTGGTCGTGCCCGCCCAGGTTGCGCACGGCCAACCGAAGTTCCGATGCCGTCACGCCGGCCAACAGCGCTCGGAGATCCTCCCAGCCGCCGGCGCAGATCCGATCTGGCAGCTGTGCGTCGCTGCTGCGAAGCAGGCGCTGGTACTCCGGGTTCGGCATCGAGTCGATCCGCGCGCGCAGGCGATCGCCGCCGGGGCGGGAGAAGAGCTCCTCGAGCAGGCTCCCGTATTTTGCCGCGATGACCTGCCAGCCGGCGGCCTCGAACATGGCGCTGAGCCTGGTCACGCTCACCGACGGGACGATCCGATCCAGCGACTGCCGGTTGAAGTCGACGATCCAGACGAGTTCGCCGAGGTGAGCCGTCGCCGTGTCGCCCATGGCTTCCCAGATGGCGCCCTCGTCGAGCTCGGCGTCGCCGATCAGCGCGTATTGCCGCCCTTGTCCGGCGTCGCCCCCGTGCGCGTTCACGTACCGGCGGGCGATCGCGCCCCACAGCGGCGCCGTCGCGCCCAATCCGACCGAACCGGTGGAGTAGTCGACGGGGTCGGGATCCTTCGTGCGGCTCGGGTAGCTCTGCAGGCCGCCGAACTCACGCAGGCCGGCCAGTCGCGCGGGGTCGAGCTCGCCGATCAGGGCATTGATGGCGTGCAGCACGGGGGAGGCGTGGGGCTTGACCGAGACGCGGTCGCCGGCGCGCAGCTGCTCGAACCAGAGATGCGTCATGATCGTCGTCATCGATGCGCTCGACGCCTGGTGCCCCCCAACCTTCATGCCCCCGGGATTCGGCCGCACGTGGTTGGCGTGGTGCACCGCCGCGGTCGACAGCCAGAGCACCCGCTCTTCGATCGCCCGCAGCACGTCGTTGCACGGCCTCTCGGTGGGGAATTCGGCCGTGGCGGCGTCGCCGTCGGGTGCGAAGGCAATGGTCACGGTGACTCCCTGTGGTCGGGCGCCGCGCTCGTCCGGCGCCCGTTCGAGCGCTCGTCGGCGGTGCAGCCATCACAAGCGTCTTGATTTGTTCGAGGTTTAGCAACAGATGGGATAGATTTCAGTCAGAATGTAGGATTTCTGCCGCATCGAGAACAGTGAAACCATGCAAAATGACTGATCGTATCGTCGACGCCACCGACGCCGAGCTGCTGCTCGCCCTCGCCGACCATCCCCGAGCCACCGCCGTGGCGCTGACCGAATCCACCGGTCTGGCCCGCAGCACCGTGCACGCCCGGCTGCAAAGACTCGAATCCGAGGTTCTCGCGGATGTGCTGCGGCGCGTGGATCCGGCATCCGTCGGCCTGCCGCTGACCGCGTTCGTCTTCGCCCATGTCGCCCAGCGGAGGCTGTCGGAACTGCCCGACAGCCTCTCGCGCATCCCCGAGGTGATCGAGGTCTTCGGCGTCTCCGGCGACTGGGACCTGCTCATCCGCGTGGCCGCGGCGGACGCCGACGACCTCTACCGGGTGGCGGACCTCGTGCTCAGCACGCCAGGGATCGAGCGCACGTCGACCGTGCTGGCGATGAAACGGATGGTGCCCTATCGCGTGCGTCCGCTGATCGAGCGCGTGCGCCGGTAGCGCTAAATCGCCCCGGCAGATCCGGTGCCCGACCGGCGACGATACTGTAGAGGGGTGGCACGAAGCATCTACATCACCTCCGCGGAGGGGAACACCGGCAAGTCCAGCATCGCCCTGGGCGTGCTCGACACCCTCCTGCACTCGATCGAACGGGTGGGGGTCTTCCGGCCGATCGCCCGGTCGACGAAGGAACCCGACTACGTCCTCGAGCTGCTGCGCACGCACATCAAGGCCGGCGCCGTCCCGGGCACGACGCCCGCGCTGACCTACGAGCAGTGCGTCGGCGTCACCTACGACGACGTGCACGCCAATCCGGAGGCCGCCCTCGCCCGCATCGTGGCGCGCTACAAGGCTGTCGAGGCGCAGTGCGACGCCGTCGTCGTGATCGGCTCCGACTACACGGATGTCGGCAGCCCCACCGAACTCGCCTTCAACGCCCGCATCGCCGCGAACCTCGGCGTGCCCGTGCTGCTCGTGCTCGGCGGCCGCGTCGGACACAACCAGGGCGAGCAGTTCGCCAAGGGGGAGCGGCTCGGCCAGAGCGACCCGCGCTCGCCGGAAGACATCCGCCAGCTGACCGATGTCGCAATCGCCGAACTCCGCAGCGAGCACGTGTCGCTGCTGGCCATGGTCGTGAACCGCGCCGATCCGGAACACATGGACGAGCTGGTCGCCGCAGTGCGCTCGATCGCCGTCGACCCGGAGCTGCTGTCGAGCGGGGCTACCGACGTGCCCATCTGGGCCATCCCGGAGGACCGGTACCTCGTGGCCCCGAGCATGCGCAGCATCGCGGAAGCCATCGACGGCACCCTGGTCACCGGCGACCCGGAGATGCTCTCCCGTGAAGCCCTCGGCGTTGTCGTCGCCGCGATGTCGACGGCCAACGTGCTGCCGCGCCTGATCGAGGGGTCGGTCGTCGTCGTGCCCAGCGACCGTGCCGACGTGCTGCTCGCCGTGCTCCTGGCCAACTCATCCGCCGCCTTCCCGTCGATCGCCGGGGTCGTGCTGAACGGTGGCTTCGAGCTGCCCGACGTCATCCAACGGCTCGTCGACGGCCTCGCGCCGTCCGTGCCGATCATCCGCACCGACATGGGCTCCTACGAGACGGCGCTGCGGATCACGCACACCCGCGGACGGTTCGCCGCCGATTCCCAGCGCAAGCACGACACGGCGCTGGCCCTGTTCGAACAGCACGTGGACGCATCCGCCCTGCTCGACCGGCTCGAGGTGAGCCGGTCCGACGTCATCACGCCGCTCATGTTCGAGTACACCCTGCTCGAGCGGGCACGGCAGCATCGCAAGCACATCGTGCTCCCTGAGGGCGACGACGACCGGATCCTGCGGGCCGCGGCCACCCTGCTCGCCCGTGACGTGGTCGACCTGACGATCCTCGGCGAGGAGTTCGAGGTGCGTTCCCGCGCGATCGGGCTGGGCCTGGACATCTCGAAGGCGCACGTGCTCAGCCCCTACGACGACGTGCTTCGGCTGAAATTCGCCGAGGAGTACCTGCGGCTGCGCGCGCACAAGGGCGTCACGCCGGAGCAGGCTCGGGACATCGTCACCGACATGTCGTACTTCGGCACGATGATGGTGCAGCTCGGCCTGGCCGACGGCATGGTGTCCGGCGCCGAACACACGACGGCGCACACCATCCGGCCCGGGCTGCAGATCATCAAGACCGTGCCCGGCGTGTCGGTGGTGTCGAGCGTGTTCCTGATGGCGCTGGCCGACCGGGTGCTCATCTACGGCGACTGCGCGGTCGTCCCCGACCCCACCGCGGAGCAGCTCGCCGACATCGCCATCTCCGCCGCCGAGACCGCGGTGCAGTTCGGCATCGAGCCGCGCATCGCGATGCTCTCCTACTCGACCGGCGAGTCCGGCCAGGGCGCCGGCGTCGACAAGGTGCGCACCGCGACGGCGCTCGTGCGTTCGCGCCGTCCCGACCTGCCGGTCGAGGGCCCGATCCAGTACGACGCCGCAGCGGATGCCGCCGTCGCCGCGTCGAAGATGCCCGGTTCGGCCGTGGCCGGTCGCGCCACCGTCTTCATCTTCCCCGACCTGAACACGGGCAACAACACGTACAAGGCCGTGCAGCGCAGCGCCGGAGCCGTGGCGATCGGGCCGGTGCTGCAGGGCCTGCGGAAGCCGGTCAACGACCTGTCCCGCGGGGCCCTCGTGCAGGACATCGTCAACACGGTCGCGATCACGGCGATCCAGGCGGCGTCGCTGGATGAGGCAGCGGTGCGGCCCGAGCCTGGGGCTCGGGCCGGGGTGCGGGCTGGGGCTGGGGCTGGGGCGTTTGCCGCTCCGGCGACGGCGTCTCTGTCGGCCGTGAACCACTGGGTGACCGGGCCGACGGCCACGTCCGAATGAGCACCGTTCTCGTCGTCAACTCGGGTTCCTCCTCGTTCAAGTACCAGCTGATCGAGATGCAGACGGAGTCCGTCCTGGCCAGCGGCCTGGTCGAGCGGATCGGCGAGACGATGGGCCAGGCGACCCACACGGTCGCTGACGCATCCGGGGCATCCGGGGCATCCGGTTCGCCCGGCTCGCCCGGTTCGCCCGGCTTCACGCGCGAGCTGCCGATTCCCGACCACACGGCCGGCTTCCAGGTCATGCTCGATGCATTCGAGGTACACGGCCCGTCGCTGACCGAGCACGCCCCGGTGGCCGTCGGCCATCGCGTGGTGCACGGCGGCGCCCGCTTCCAGGAACCGACCGTCGTCACCGCCGGCGTCCGGAGGGACATCGACGAGCTCGCGGCACTCGCCCCACTGCACAACCCGGGCGCACTGCAGGGAATCGTGGCCGCCGAGCAGAACTTCCCGCACGTGCCCCACGTGGCGATCTTCGACACCGCGTTTCACCAGACGCTGCCGGCCGAGGCCTTCACCTACGCGATCAACGCCGACCTGGCCGAGCGCTTCCGGATCCGCCGCTACGGTTTCCACGGCACATCCCACCGGTTCGTCGCGCAGGCCGGGGCGGCCTTCCTCGGGCGACCGGTGCACGAGCTCAACCAGATCGTGTTGCACCTCGGCAACGGGGCATCCGTCTGCGCGGTGCGCGGCGGGCTCTCGGTCGAGACGAGCATGGGGATGACGCCGCTCGAGGGCCTCGTGATGGGCACGCGCTCTGGCGACATCGACCCCGGAGTGCTGTTTCACCTGCACCGCAAGGCCGGCATTGGCATCGACGAACTCGACCTGCTGCTGAACCGCGGGAGCGGCCTGCTCGGCCTGGCCGGCCGCGGGGACATGCGCGACGTGATCTCCGCCGCCACGGCCGGGGATGGAGCGGCGGAACTCGCGCTCGGCGTCTACCTGCACCGGCTCAAGGGCTACGTCGGCAACTACTACGCGCAGCTCGGCCGGGTGGACGTGATCTCCTTCACGGCCGGCGTCGGCGAGAACACCGCGTTGGTGCGGGAACGGGCGCTCACCGGACTGGAGGGGCTCGGCATCCGGATCGACCCGGAGCGCAACGCCTCGCCCTCCCGCGGCCCGCGCCTGATCTCGACCGACGACTCGGCCGTCGCAGTGCTCGTGATCCCCACCAACGAGGAGCTCGAGATCGCCCGCCAGGCCCTCTCCGCCGTCTGACCCGCCCGCGCCGCCCGCCCTGCCCCGGCCCCCGACGCCGAGTTTGACCGTTCCGGTCGAGTTCCCCCAGCACACCTGGCAATCTCGACCGGAAGGGTCAAAGTCGGCGGGTGCCCGCGGGTGCGGGCGGGTGCGGGCGGGTGCGGGCGGATGCAGGCGGGTGCCCGCGGGTGCAGGCGGGTGCAGGCGGATGACGCGCCCGCGTTCGCCGCGGGGGTTGCGCATTCGGGCGAGCTGGAGTGAAGTGCCCAGAGCAGCACAAACTACCAAATTCCAGCCGCGGACCGGGCGCTCCCCGGGCGGCTGAACGAATCAGGAAGGTACTTCATGACCGGGAACAGAGCGGTTGCCTACAAGGGCCCTGGCGTGGTCGAGGTCATCGACATCGACTACCCCACCTTTGAATTGAAAGACGGACCGGGTGTCAATCCGGCCAACATCGGCCGAAAAGTGCCGCACGGGGTCATCCTGAAGACGGTGGCCACGAACATATGCGGATCCGACCAGCACATGGTCCGGGGGCGCACCACCGCTCCATCCAATCTGGTGCTCGGCCACGAGATCACCGGTGAGGTCGTTGAGGCTGGGCCGGATGTCGAGTTCATCAAGGTCGGCGACATCGTGTCCGTCCCGTTCAACATTTCCTGCGGCCGGTGCAGGAACTGCAAGGAACGCAAGACCGGCATCTGTCTGAACGTCAACCCCGACCGCCCAGGCAGCGCCTACGGCTACGTCGACATGGGCGGCTGGGTGGGCGGCCAGGCGGAATACGTGCTCGTCCCCTACGCGGACTGGAACCTGCTGAAGTTCCCCGATCGCGACCAGGCCCTGGAGAAGATCATGGACCTGACCATGCTCTCCGACATCTTCCCCACCGGCTTCCACGGTGCGGTGAGCGCCGGAGTCGGCGTCGGTTCCACCGTCTACGTCGCCGGTGCCGGGCCCGTCGGTCTGGCCGCTGCGGTATCCGCGCAGCTGCTCGGCGCCGCCGTCGTCATCGTCGGCGACCTCAATGACGGCCGCCTGGCGCAGGCCCGCAGCTTCGGCTGCGAGACGGTGAACCTGACCAAGGGCTACCCACAGGACCAGATTGAACAGATCCTCGGCGTTCCAGAGGTCGACGCCGGCGTCGACGCGGTCGGATTCGAGGCCAGGGGACACGGTAAGGATGCGTCGACGGAGGCGCCCGCGACGGTGCTCAACTCGCTGATGACCATCACGGCGGCCGGTGGCGCACTGGGTATCCCGGGGCTCTACGTCACGGGCGACCCGGGCGCGGCCGACGCGGCGGCCCAAACCGGCAACCTGTCGCTCCGGCTCGGCCTGGGCTGGGCCAAGTCCCTCTCCTTCACGACCGGACAATGCCCGGTGATG
>JBDTAA010000186.1:0-15238 GCA_039924805.1 Cryobacterium sp. | reverse complement strand
CAGCTCGAGCGCGATCTCGCGGTCGCGCACCCACTGGGCGAGCGGGCCGAGCGTGACGAAGGTATTGTCGCCGTCGGCGCGGCCGATCTTGATGTCTTCGGCGAGGCGCACGCCGTGGCCGAGGCGCAGGGCGCGGCCGTCGAACAGGGCGCCGCGGATGCTGTCCAGCCCGTCCGCTTCGCCCGCGTGCACGGTGACGGGCATGAACTCGTGGGCAAGCAGGTCGAAGGCGGCGAGGTGGTTGCGGGCCGGGAAGCCCAGCTCCGCGCCGGCGATGTCGAAGCCGGCGACGCCGTTCTTGCGGTGGCGAACGGCGAGTTCGGCGATCTCGAGGCCGCGGTTCGCGTGGCGCATGGCCGTGAGAAGCTGGCCGACGCGGATGTTCGCGCCCGACTGGGCGACGTGGTCGACGCCGGCGTCGAGCCCCTCCTGCACGGCCTCGACCGTCTCATCGAGGGTGAGTCCGCGGGTCAGGTGCTGCTCGGGCGCCCAACGCACCTCGCCGTAGATGACGCCGTCGCGGGCGAGGTCTTCCACGAATTCGCGGGCGACGCGCGCGAGCCCCTCGCGGGTCTGCATCACGGCGGTCGTCACGTCGAAGGTCTTGAGGTAGTCCACGAGGGAACCGGAGTTCGCCTGCTTGGAGAACCAGGAGCCCAGCCGCGCGGCATCCGTCGTCGGCAGGTCGACGCCGGCGGCGTCGGCGAGTTCGATGATCGTCGACGGGCGCAGGCCACCGTCGAGGTGGTCGTGCAGGGATATCTTGGGCAGGGCGTTGATGCTCGTGCCGCCGCCGGGCAACAGGTATTCTTCTGGGCTCGTGTTCACCCCCCTAATCTACCGGCGGAGCGCGCTTCGAGCCTCCCTGTTTGCTGAACGCGCGCTGAATGCCGGCCGCGCCCGGCGCCCGCCCACGCCTTCGGGACTCGCCAGCGTTGCGCATAACTCCGCCAGTTTGCGCCCGCAAAGAAATCCGGCCCCGTGATGTCGCGGAGGTGCGGGCGCTCGAGCGCGAATTGGAGGAGTCATGCGCAGGGGCGAGATCGGCGCAGGGGCGAGATCGGTGCGAGGGTCGAGGGTGTGGGGGTCGAGCGAGGCGGGGCTGGCTACCGGCCGATGCGCTCGGCGATCAGGGGTCCGCCGTCGAGGATGGGCTCGCCGGGGTCGCCGATGCGCCAGGCACCCTCGATGGCCTCCAGCGCGCGGGGGAAGCGCTCCGGCTCGTCGGCACTGAGCGTGAACAGGGGCTGCCCGGCGCTAACCACGTCGCCCGGCTTGGCGTGCAGGTCGATTCCGGCGGCGTGCTGCACGGGGTCCTGCTTGCGGGCCCGGCCGGCGCCGAGGCGCCAGGCGCCAACGCCGAACGGCAGCGCCTGCTGCTCGACGAGCACGCCGTCACGGTCGGCGGTCACAACGTGGGTCTCCCTGGCCACGGGCATCTCGGCATCCGGGTCGCCGCCCTGCGCGCGGATCACCTCGCGCCACTTGTCCATGGCCCGCCCGTCCTTCAGCGCGGCCTCGACGTCGACGTCGGTCTTGCCGACGAGGGCCAGCATCTCCCGCGCCAGCGCGACGGTGAGCTCGACGACGTCGGCGGGGCCTCCGCCGGCGAGCACCTCGAGCGACTCGCGCACCTCGTTCGCGTTGCCGATGGCCAGGCCGAGCGGCACGTTCATGTTGGTGAGCAGGGCGGATGTCGCCACACCGGCGTCCTCACCGAGCTCGACCATCGTGCGCGCCAGTTCCCGTGACCGGTGGATGTCCTTGAGGAACGCGCCGGAGCCGAACTTCACGTCGAGCACGAGCGCCCCGGTGCCTTCGGCGATCTTCTTCGACATGATTGACGACGCGATCAGCGGGATCGCTTCGACGGTGCCGGTGATGTCGCGCAGGGCGTACAGCTTGCCGTCCGCCGGCGCCAGGCCCTTGCCTGCCGCGCAGATCACGCCGCCGGTATCGCGCAGCTGGGCGAACATCTCCTCGTTGGTGAGGTTCGCCCGCCAGCCGGGGATGGATTCGAGCTTGTCGAGGGTGCCGCCGGTGTGCCCGAGTCCGCGGCCGGACAACTGGGGAACGGCCACGCCGAACACCGCGACGAGGGGCATCAGCGGCAGCGTGATCTTGTCGCCGACGCCGCCGGTGGAGTGCTTGTCGGTGGTCGGCTTGCCGAGGCCCTCGAAGCTCATCCGTTCGCCGCTGTTGATCATCGCCATCGTCAGGTCGCGGATCTCGCGGCGGCTCATGCCGTTGAGGAAGATCGCCATGGTCATGGCGGCCATCTGCTCGTCGCCCACATAACCGCGGGTGTACGCGTCGATCATCCAGTCGATCTGCGAGGTGCTGAGCTCCCCGCGGTCGCGCTTGGCGTGGATGAGGTCGACCGCGTCGAAGGCCTCGATGGTCCCGGTCGAACCGGTGGCTGCGCTGGCGTTCATGGTCATTCTCCCTGGTAGTCCGTGAGCTGCCTGGGCCCGAAGGCATCCGGCAGCACCTCATCGATGGTGCGCACGCCCGACACGGTCTCGAGCAGCATGCCGGGCGACGAGTGTTCGTACAGCAGTTGGCGACACCGGCCGCAGGGCATGAGCGTCTGGCCGTGTCCGTCCACGCAGGTGAACGCGACCAGGCGACCGCCGCCCGTCATGTGCAGGGCGGAGACGAGCGCGCATTCGGCGCAGAGCGTCAGCCCGTACGAGGCGTTCTCCACGTTGCAGCCGCTGATCACACGCCCGTCGCTGACGAGCGCAGCGGCCCCCACCGGGAAGTTCGAGTAGGGCACATACGCCTTGCCCATTGCCGCGGCGGCCGCTTCACGCAGGACGCCCCAGTCGATGTCCCCCGATGTCACGGTCCGGTCGTCCATTCCCTGGCTCACGATTTTATGTACGGCTTTCCGGATGCCGCCGGCGGGCGCGATATCCCGACGAATCCGGCCACGGCGAGGATCGTGACCAGGTACGGCAGCATGAGCATGAACTCGCTCGGCACCGGGGAGCCGATGATGCTGAGCACGTTCTGCAGGTTGCTGGCGAACCCGAACAACAGTGCCGCGAGCGTGGCGCGGATGGGGTCCCACCGTCCGAAGATCACGGCCGCCAGGGCGATGAAGCCCGCCCCGGCCGTCATCTCCTTGCCGAACGCACCGACCGAGCCGAGCGTGAAGTAGGCACCGCCGAGTCCGACGATCGCGCCGGCGAGCGACACGTTCCAGAACCGGGTTCGCGCCACGTTGATGCCGACGGTGTCCGCCGCCTGCGGGTGCTCGCCGACGGCGCGCAGGCGCAGGCCCCACTTGGTGTGGAAGATCCCGAAGTACACCGCGGCCACGGCGAAGTACATGATGTAGACAATGAGAGTCTGCCGGAAGAAGACCGGCCCGATGATCGGGATTTCGCTGAGCAGCGGGATGTTGATCCTGGGGAAGCGCGGCGGCTGGTTCAGGGTTGCCGCGTTGGGGGCGAGCAGCTCCGAGAAGAGGAAGCCGGTCACACCGATCACGAGCACGTTGAGCACCACACCGACGATCACCTGGTCAACGAAGTACTTGATCGAGAATGCGGCAAGCATGAATGCCACGAGCACACCAGCCACCATCGCGGCGAGCAGCCCGAGCAGCGGCAGCCCGGTGAGCGAGGCCACCATGGCCGAGGTGAAGGCGCCGGCAAGGAGCTGGCCCTCGATGGCGATGTTGACCACCCCGACACGCTCGGAGATGACGCCGCCCAGGGCGCCGAAGATGAGCGGGACGGCGAGGCTGAGCGAGCCGAACAGCAGGCCGGGCACCGGGATCGTGCGGTCCGCGGCGGCCCAGGCGAGGAAACCGATCAGCAGCAGCAGTGAGAAGACGGAGATCAGCCAGATCGGAACCTTGGTGCTTGAGCGCACCAGCCACACGCTAGCGACCGTGATCCCGACCAACAGCAGGGAGACGACGATGCCGGTGAGTCGCGTCGGCATCTCGACCTCTGGGAGCTGGATCAGGTCAGCCGACGTGGACAGCCGCATCGTGCTGACGCCGTCGCGGCCGAACACGACGAGCAGCAGGAAACCGAGCAGGGTGAAGACCGCGAGGGCGATCGGCGCCTTCCAGTTCTTGGCGTGCTCGAAGGCAGGAGCAGCGGGGGCCGGCTGGGCCGGCTGGGTTTCCGGAGCGACGGTGCTCATTTCGCGGTCACCTTCTTGACGGTCCGGCTGGCCTTCCGGGGCGAAGCGCCCGGCGTCGGCAGGCGGAAGATGGAGCGCACGAGCGGCGGCGCGGCGATGAAGAGAACAATGAGCGACTGCACGACGACCACGATGTCAATCGGGACGCCCTCCGCGGCCTGCATCGAGAACCCGCCGGCCTTGAATGCGCCGAACAGGATGCCGGCGGCGAAGACTCCCCAGGGGCGCGAACGGCCGAGCAGGGCAACGGTGATCGCATCGAAGCCGATGCCGGAGTCGAGTCCGGCGCCGAATCCGCTCGTCGACGTGCCGAGAACCTGGTTGATGCCGGCCAGTCCGACCAGACCGCCGGAGAGCAGCATGGCGTAGACGTACATGCGCTGGACGCTGATTCCGGCGACCCTCGCGGCGTGGGGATTCTGGCCCACCGCGCGGAACTGGAAGCCCAGATTCGAGCGAGACAGCAACCACCACGTGAAGATCGTGGCCCCGATGACGATGATGAACCCGAGGTGCAGGTTGTAGTTCGGGCCGAGGAGGTCGGGGAAGATGGCCGTGTCCTTGCTGGCCGGGCTCTTCGGGTTGTTGGACCCGGGTGTCTGCAGGAAGCCTTCGCGCAGCAGGTAGCTGACGAGGTAGAAGGCAACGTAGTTGAGCATGATCGTCGTGATCACTTCGTGGGCGCCGGTGCGGGCCTTGAGCAGCCCGACGATTCCGCCCCAGAGCGCTCCGCCGGCGATGCCGACGATGAGCGCGACCACGAGGTGGATGCCGTAGGGCATCTCCAGGGCGAAGGCGACCCAACCACCGAGGGCGGCCGCGATCAGCATCTGGCCGCGCCCACCGATGTTGAACAGTCCGACCCGGAAGCCGAGCGCAACACCGAGGCCGGCCGCGATGAGCGGCGTCGCGAAGGTGAGTGTCTGGGTGAACGGCTTGATGCCGTCCGCGAAGCTCGGCCGGCGGAAGTTGTAGATCGACCCCTGGAACAGGGCCGAATAGGCGCCGGACACGGCGTTCCACATCGCGCCGAACATGTCTCCGGGCCGGGAGAAGAAGTAGCCGGCCGTGGTCTGCACGTCCTCGTTCGTGAACGCGATCATGATCGCGCCGACGATGAGTGCGGCCACGACGGCGAACACGGAAATGATCGCGCTCCCGGTGGTGATCTCCGTGAAGACCTTGTGCCACCGGGAGGGCTCCTCCACCGGGGGCGTGGCAGGCGGGCCGGTCGCCTCATCGGGTTTCGGTGCGTCGGGAACGTGACGCCCCGGTGCCTGACTGTCGCTCATGCGGCAGCTCCTTCTCCGGCAGGCGCTGCGCCAGCCATCATCAGACCCAGAACGGATCGGGGGGTGTCGCCGGGTACGATTCCGACAATTCGGCCGCGGTACATGACCATGATTCGATCGGCAAGCGCGGCGACCTCGTCGAGCTCGGTCGAGATCACAATCACCGGGGTGCCCCCATCCCTGGTGGCGACGATTCTCTCGTGCACGAACTCGATCGAGCCAACGTCGAGCCCGCGTGTAGGCTGCGCCGCCACGAACAGCCGCAGTTCCCGGCTGAGCTCACGGGCCAGGACGACCTTCTGCTGGTTGCCGCCGGACAGACGCCCAACGGGCGTCTCGATGCCCTGCGCCCGCACGTCGAATTCCTTCACCTTCTCCTCGGCGAACTCGGCGAGGTAGGAGAGCTGCAGGTTCCACCTCTTCACGAACGGTTCGCCGTTCGACCGGTCGAGCATGAGGTTCTCGGCGATGGTGAACGAACCGACGAGTCCGTCTTCCGTTCGGTCCTCTGGAATGAATCCGACCCCGGCGTCGAGCACCCTGCGCACCGAATGGCCGCGGAGGGAGTTGCCGTCCAGCGTGATCTCCCCACTGACGCGGTGTTGGAGGCCCATCAGGGCCTCGGTGAGTTCGGTCTGGCCATTTCCCTGGACACCGGCGATGGCGAGGATCTCCCCCGCCGCGACCGAGAAGCTGACGTTGTTGACCACGATCTGGCCGCTCGGATCGAGCACGGTGAGGTTCTTCACGACCAGGGCCGGGGGCCCAGGCTCAGCCGCGGACTTGTCGACCGTTAGATCGACGGCACGGCCGACCATGAGGGTGGCGAGTTCTTCGTTCGTGGCCTGCGGCGACGCCTCGCCGACAACCTTGCCGAGACGGATCACGGTGATACGGTCGGCGACCTCGCGGACCTCGCGGAGTTTGTGCGTGATGAAGACGATCGAGGTGCCGGACTCCTTGAGCTGGCGCATGATCGACATCAGCTCGTCCGTCTCCTGCGGCGTGAGCACGGCGGTCGGCTCATCGAAGACGAGGACCTTGGCGTCGCGGGACAGGGCCTTGATGATCTCCACGCGCTGCTGCGCGCCGACGGGAAGTGTCTCGACGAGGGCATCCGGGTCGACGTCGAAGCCGAAGCGCTCGGAGATCTCGGTGACCCGCTTGCGGGCGGAGGCGAGATCGAGGCGTCCGCCGGACTTCGTCTCCTCGTGGCCGAGCATCACGTTTTCGGCGACCGTGAACACCGGGATGAGCATGAAGTGCTGGTGCACCATGCCGATTCCCGCGTTCATCGCGTCCCCGGGGCCGGAGAAGTGCTGGACGACGTCGTCGAGCAAAATCTGGCCCTCCTCGGCCCGGTACAGGCCGTAGAGCACGTTCATGAGGGTGGACTTGCCCGCACCGTTCTCGCCAAGCAGCGCGTGGATCTCGCCGGGTTGGATGGTGAGGTCGATGTGGTCGTTTGCGACAAGGGCGCCGAATCGCTTCGTGATGCCGCGCAGTTCAAGCTTCATAGTCTTCAATTCTATTGAGTGGGGCCGCCAGGCCGGTCGCCAAAAGAATGCGGGGAGGCCAGCAAAACGCTGGCCTCCCCGATCCTGCCGTGCGGTGTTACTTCGGGGTGGAGGGTGACTCCACCTTGAGCTTGCCGCTGATGATGTCGGCCTTGAGCGCCTCGATCTCGGTCATCAGCGCGGGGTCGACCTTGGATTCCCAGTCGTGCAGCGGGGCGATGTCCACGCCCTTGTTCTCGAGCGTGCCGACGTACGGCTCGCCCGTGAAGTCGCCCTTGCCGGCGTCGGTGATGATCAGCTCAACAGCATCCGACATCTGCTTCAGAACCGACGTGAGGTACATCTCCTTGAACTCCGGAGCGGTCTCGAACAGGTCGCTGTCGACACCGATGATGGCGACGTCCTTGACCGAGTCCTGGATCGCCTGGGCGGTGCCCTGGAACAGCGGTCCGGCGACGGGGAGGATGATGTCAGCGCGCTGGTCGATCAGGCCCGTGCTCACGGCCTTGCCCTGGTTGATGTCATCGAAGCTACCCGCGAAGAGGCCCTTCTGAGTCGCCTTGTCCCAGCCGAGGAGCTTGACGGTCTTGCCCTTTTCGGTGTTGTAGTGAGCGATGCCGTCGGCGAAGCCGTCCATGAAGATGGTGACGGACGGGAACTGCAGGCCACCGTAGGTACCGACAACGCCGGTCTTGGAGGTGCC
Organism: Cryobacterium sp.; assembly: GCA_039924805.1. GTDB lineage: Bacteria > Actinomycetota > Actinomycetes > Actinomycetales > Microbacteriaceae > Cryobacterium. The sequence continues at coordinate 7,562 of JBDTAA010000186.1, read as the reverse complement.
GGCCGCGAGGTAGCCGGCGAGGAATGCGGCCTGGGCGGTGTCGTAGAGCACCGGCTTGACGTTGTCGAGCGTCAGCGGGCTGAAGTCGTCGTTGGAGAGCGCGGAGTCAATGATCGCGAACTTGGTGTCGGGGCTCTTCTTGGCGGCGTCCCTGGTGGCGTTCGCGAGTGCGAAGCCGACGGTGAGGATGAAGTCGCAACCCTGGTCGACCATGCTGCTGACGTTGCTGGAATACTGGTCTTCCGAGGTGGATTCGGCCTGCTTGAAATCGACGCCGAGGTCAGCCGCGGCCTTCTTGATGCCGTCGTAGCTCGACTCGTTGAAGGACTTGTCGTCGAAGCCTCCGAAGTCGGAAACGACGCACGGAACGAAGTCCAGTTTTTCGCCGGCACTGGGTGAACCGCTGTCGGCGGGAGCCTGCGCGCATGCGGCGAGCAGGGCCACCACGCCGAGCGTGGCCAGGCCACTGAGGGCCCTACGGGTCGTGATTGTCAAGATGACCTCCAGGATGCTGCCCAGCGTGGGATCGCACGGGCCTTAGGGGGTACACGTTACAGAATGTTGCGCTGCTCAGAGGAGCAAACTCCAGTCGCTACCGAAAGGTTATAAAGCCGCGACGTTTCGCCCGGAGGAATACCGGCATTCAGACACCGATCGGGGGTATTGCCCACCGGACTAATTCGGCGTTGAGGGCGATTCGACGATCGTGGACCCGTCGACGATCGCGGAACGGAGCCCATCGAGCTCCGATTGGAGCTTCGGCGAGACCCGGTCGGCCAGATCGTGGTAAGGCGCGATGTCCACTCCCCCGTTGGCCAGGGTTCCGACGAACGGGGTCTTGTCGAACGTTCCGTCGATGTCGTCGCCGACGACCCTGACGACGGCATCCTGCATGTTCTTGAGCACGCTGGTGAGCACCACGGGCCGGAACTCGGCGGGGAGTGTCTCGTAGCCGTCGTTGTCGACCCAGATGAGGGAGGCCGAACCGCGCTGCAGGATGGCCGCGGCCGCGCCCTCTCCGACCTGCCCGGCGACGGGCATGATCACGTCGGCTCCCTGGTCGAGGAGCGCCTCCGTGGTTGCCTTGCCCTTCACGATGTCCTCGAAGTCGCCAGTGAACAGCCCGTCCTGCCTGGCCTTGTTCCAGCCGAGCACCGAGACGCTCGTTTTGTGCACGGCGTTGTACGCGGCGACGCCGTCGGCGAAGCCGTCCATGAACAGGGTGACCGGAGGCTGATTGCCGCCGCCGAAGGTCGCGACCTTGCCGGTCTTGGTCACCCCGGCCGCGAGGTACCCGGCCAGGTACGAAGCCTGGGCGGTGTCGAACACGATCGGCTTGATGTTCTCGCCATCGACCTGCTCATCGACGATGGCGAAGTGCACGCTCGGGTTGGCCTTCGCCTCGGCGAGCGTGGCATCCGCCAGCTCGAAGCCAACCGTGAGCACGAACTGGCAGCCGGTGTCGACGGCCTGGCTGACGTTGGGCGCGAGGTCGATCTCTCCCGTCGAAACGATCGCGTTCACGTTGATGTCGAATGTTTTGGCTGCCCGCTGGAGTCCTTCCCAGCTGGACTGGTTGAAAGAGCGGTCCTGGAGCCCGCCCGAATTGGTCACCATGCGGGCGCAGTAGCCGCCGGCGGCGGCCGTGGTGGTCGGCTGAGCCGGGGCGGGAGCGCAGCCGGCGAGCAGCAGCGCGCAGGTCGCGACGGTGGCGCACCCGAGAATGAAACGACGACGAGACATATGGCGCTCCTTCACTGGAAGATACTAGAGAACGTCGCTCGAGCCCGATAGCTTCAGCGCGTCCACGACGGCCTTCACCTTCTGCGCGTTGGCGCTCGTCGTGACGAGCAGGGCATCCGGGGTGTCGACGACGACGATGTCCTCGACGCCGATCAGGGCGATCATGCGTTTGGTGTGGCTGACGACGATGCCGCTGCTGGAGTCGGCGAGCACCCGGGCGCCCTCCCCGAGGATCGCGAGATCGTGCTTGCGTCCGCCGGCGTGGATCTTCGCGATCGAGGCGAAGTCGCCCACATCGTCCCAATCGAACTGGCCGGGAATGACCGCGAGATTGCCGGCAGCTGCCACCGGCTCGGCGACCGAGTAGTCGATGGCGATTTTCTTCAGGCGCGGCCAGACCTGGTCGACGACGGCGCCTCTTCGCGGCGTGTCCCATGCCTCCGCCAGCTTCAGCAGGCCGGCGAGCAATTCCGGCTCCGAACGGCCGATCTCCTCGAGCAGGCGATCGGCCCGGGCGATGAACATGCCCGCGTTCCAGAGGTACTGCCCGTCGGCGGCCAGGTAGGCCTCGGCCGTCTCCAGGCTCGGCTTCTCGACGAACGAATCAACGGCGAGGGCGCTGCCGGCACCCGGGATGGCGAGCGGGCCGGCGCATTTGATGTATCCGAAACCCACGGCCGGCTCGGTCGGCTGGATGCCTATTGTCACGATGTAGCCCGCGTCGGCGGCGGCCACTGCCTCGACCACGGCGTCGCGGAACTGGGCGGTGCCCTTGATCACGTGGTCGGCGGCGAATGAGCCGATGATCACGCCAGGCTCGCGTTTCTCGAGGATCGCGGCGGCGAGGCCGATCGCCGCGGAGGATTCCCTCGGCTCGCTCTCGAGCACCACGTTCTGATCCGCCAGCTCCGGCAGTTGCTCCTCGACCGCGGCTCGGTGCGCCCGGCCGGTGACGACCATGATGCGCTGCTCGCCGCTGAGCGGGGCCAGGCGTTCCCACGTGTCGCGCAGGAGGGTCTGGCCCGATCCGGTCAGGTCGTGCAGGAACTTGGGGGCGTCGGCGCGGGAAAGAGGCCACAGCCGCGACCCGATCCCGCCGGCCGGGATGACACTGTAGAACCGGTCGATGGGGTCGAAGGAGAGAGGCATCCCGCCAGACTACCGCCGCCGCCGGGCCGGTCTCGAGGCGCCAGGAGCGGCGGACGGAAAAATCGGCGGCGGTGCCACCTAGACTGGAAGGACGCGCTCGATGGGCGCGACAGCCCCGTCAATCGCGGCCACATCTCAACCAGGGAGGGTTATTCATGCCACAGCAAACGGCGGGAACCCCGACATATCAGCAGAAGACGACCTCTCGCCGCCCCGCCGGGACGCTCTACCGGGGCCGCGAAGGCATGTGGTCCTGGGTGTTGCACCGGATCACCGGCGTCGCCATCTTCTTCTTCCTGCTGGTCCACATCCTCGACACGGCGCTCGTGCGGGTCAGCCCCGAGGCATACAACGCGGTGATTGGCACGTACCAGACACCGATCATGGGTCTGGGCGAGACCGCCCTGGTCGCGGCGATCGTCTTCCACGCGTTCAATGGGATTCGGATCATCCTGATCGACTTCTGGAACGCGAAGTACCAGAAGGTCATGTTCTACGTCGTGATCGCCCTCTGGGTGGTCACGATGCTCGCCTTCGTTCCCCGCCACCTGACCAACGTGTTCAGCCACTAGGAGGGGACGACATGTCAACCACCATCGAAGCCCCCCGCAGCCCCTACTCCCGTTCGCCGAAGAAACGCGGCGTGAACTGGGAGAAGTGGGGCTGGATCTACATGCGCGTCTCCGGCCTCGTGCTGATCGTGCTCATCTTCGGCCACCTCTTCGTCAATCTCATGGTCGGCGAGGGAGTCAGCGCCCTCAACTTCGCGTTCGTCGCCGGCAAATTCACGGACCCGTTCTGGATGGTCTGGGACGTTTTGATGCTCTGGCTCGCCCTGATCCACGGCGGCAACGGCATGCGCACGCTGGTCAACGACTACGCCACCCAGCACGTCACCCGCGCCATCCTCAAGTGGGCCATCTTCGGCAGCGTCGCGCTGCTCATCGTGCTCGGCACCCTGGTTGTCTTCACATTCGACCCCTGCCCGGCCGGCGCGCCCGCCGACCTCCTCCCCTCGATCTGCTCGTCTCTCTAGGAGCTGCACACACCCATCATGACCATCCCCGCCTCGTCCACAGCGCCCACGGAGTCCACCGTCGTTGACGGTATTCACTACCACCAGTTCGACATCGTGATCGTGGGGGCAGGTGGAGCCGGCATGCGGGCCGCCATCGAGGCAGGCCCCGGCGCCAGCACCGCGGTGATCTCCAAGCTCTACCCGACCCGGTCCCACACCGGCGCGGCCCAGGGCGGCATGGCCGCGGCCCTCGCCAACGTCGAGGAAGACAACTGGGAGTGGCACACATTCGACACGGTCAAGGGCGGCGACTACCTCGTCGACCAGGATGCGGCCGAGATCCTCGCCAAGGAGGCCATCGACGCGGTCATCGACCTCGAGAACATGGGCCTCCCGTTCAACCGCACCCCCGAGGGCAAGATCGACCAGCGTCGCTTCGGTGGCCACACCAGCGACCACGGCAAGGCCCCCGTGCGCCGCGCCTGCTACGCCGCGGACCGCACCGGGCACATGATCCTGCAGACGCTGTACCAGAACTGCGTCAAGCGCGGCATCAACTTCTTCAACGAGTTCTACGTGCTCGACCTGATCATGACCGAGGTCGACGGGGTGGAGCAGCCCTCCGGCGTCGTCGCCTACGACCTGTCCAGCGGCGAGCTGCACGTCTTCCAGGCGAAGGCCTTCATCTTCGCCACGGGCGGGTTCGGCAAGATCTACAAGACCACCTCGAACGCGCACACCCTCACCGGCGACGGCGTGGGCATCATCTGGCGCAAGGGCCTGCCGCTCGAGGACATGGAGTTCTTCCAGTTCCACCCGACCGGCCTGGCCGGGCTCGGCATCCTCCTCACCGAGGGAGCACGCGGCGAGGGCGCTATCCTGCGCAACGCCAGCGGTGAACGGTTCATGGAGAAGTACGCACCGACCATCAAAGACCTCGCGCCGCGCGACATCATCGCCCGCTGCATGGTCAAGTAGGTCGCGGAGGGTCGCGGCGCCGGACCGAACAAGGACTACCTCTACCTCGACTGCACCCACCTGGGCGCCGAGGTCCTCGAGACCAAGCTCCCCGACATCACCGAGTTCGCGCGCACCTACCTCGGTGTCGACCCGGTCACCGAGCCCGTCCCGGTCATGCCGACCGCGCACTACGCGATGGGCGGCATCCCCACGAACGTCAACGCCGAGGTGCTCCGCGACAACACCACCGTCGTCCCCGGCCTCTACGCGGCCGGCGAATGCGCCTGCGTGTCCGTGCACGGCTCCAACCGCCTGGGCACCAACTCGCTGCTCGACATCAACGTCTTCGGCAAGCGAGCGGGCAACAACGCCGTCGAATACGTCAAGACGGTCGACTTCACCCCGCTGCCGGCCGACCCGGCGAAGTTCGTGCAGGGACTGATCGAAGGCATCCGCGGTTCGACCGGCACCGAACGCATCGCCGTTCTGCGCAAGGAGCTGCAGGAGACGATGGACGCCAAGGCACAGGTGTTCCGCACCGACGAGTCGCTCAAGGACGTCACCGACACCATCCACTCGCTTCGCGAGCGTTACAAGAACATCGGCGTGCAGGACAAGGGTCGCCGGTTCAACACCGACCTTCTCGAGGCCGTCGAACTCGGCTTCCTGCTCGACCTCGCCGAGGTCGTCGTGTTCTCCGCTCGCAATCGCAAGGAGAGCCGCGGCGGACACATGCGCGACGACTTCCCCCTGCGCGACGACGAGAACTACCTGGTTCACACCATGGCGTACCTGACCGGGGACCCGCACTCCGCAGATGCCGCCGACCACATCGCGCTCGACTGGAAGCCCGTCACCATCACGCGCTACCAGCCGATGGAAAGGAAGTACTGACGGTGACAACCGCAACCGCAACGCCGCCCGCCGTCCCGGAGGCCATCCCGTCGTTCACCGTCACGCTGATCATCCGCCGGTTCAACCCGGAAGTTGACTCCGAGCCGCACTGGGAAGACTTCGACGTCGAGCTGTACGCCACCGACCGCGTGCTCGACGCCCTGCACAAGATCAAGTGGGAACAGGACGGCACCCTCAGCTTCCGCCGCTCCTGCGCCCACGGCATCTGCGGCTCGGATGCCATGCGCATCAACGGCCGCAACCGCCTGGCCTGCAAGACGCTGATCAAGGACCTCGACATCACGAAGCCCGTCTACGTGGAGGCCATCAAGGGCCTGCCGCTGGAGAAGGACCTCATCGTCGACATGGAGCCCTTCTTCGAATCGTTCAAGGCGGTGCAGCCGTTCCTCGTCTCCCAGCAGGCGCCGAAGGACGGCAAGGAGCGCATCCAGACCGTCGCCCAGCGTGAGCGTTTCGACGACACCACAAAGTGCATCCTCTGCGCCGCGTGCACGTCGAGCTGCCCGGTTTTCTGGACGGATGGCCAGTACTTCGGTCCGGCCGCGATCGTCAACGCGCACCGCTTCATCTTTGACTCGCGCGACGACAACGCCGCGGTTCGCCTGGACATCCTCAACGACCAGGAGGGTGTGTGGCGCTGCCGCACCACGTTCAACTGCACCGAGGCCTGCCCGCGCGGTATCCAGGTCACCCAGGCCATCGCCGAGGTCAAGCAAGCCATCATGCGGGGCAAGCCGTAGGCACTAGTCCAGGTCGTCGAAGTAGTGCAGCCAATCGAGCACAAACAGGAGCCCACCCCACGCGGCGAGACCCGCCGCCAGGGGCAGGAGCCACCAGCCGGTGATGTGGCGCGCTGCACCGTCGGGGGAAGCCGGTGACGCCGTCGGGGGGTACGGCGCCACCGGCTGGTCGGCGTGGAATTCGGTCGAGACGACCGGCCCTGCCGACTGGCTCTCCATACCGTCCCCTGCGTACGCCGAATTTGCGACTGCCAGAAACGTGAGCGCCAGAGCCGAGAGAGCCACCAGGAAAATCGGTAGCAATCGACTCGGGCGCCTGTTTCGTGGTTCGCGAAATCGGCGCCGCTTCGGGGACATGATCAACCATCCACGTTCGGGTTAGGGTGGTGGGTCGGTATGGGTAAGCACTCGAATGGTGACAGGGGCAGACCCCCTCCACAAGAGCTGAGAACAACTCATGTACCGCTTGCCCCCCGACTTGGGGGTGCGCGGCCTCACTAGGCTGGACGGGTGAAGATCACCGCCCTCGCCCAGCAGGTCATGGCCTGGCGTCCGGTGCGGGTGTTCAACCATTTCTCGGACAGCCGCGGCGCCGTCCTCGCCGCCGGCATGGCATTCCAGTCCATCTTCGCGGTCTTCGCCGCGATCTGGGTGGGGTTCGCCATAGCGGGGCTGTGGCTCACCTCCAACCCCCTCCTCACCCGCGAGCTATTCGATCTGATCAACAGGTCCATCCCGGGACTGATCGGCGCCGACGGCGTCATCGACCCGACCGAACTCGCCAACGCCAGCGTGCTCAGCTGGACCGGCGCGGTCGCCCTCGTCGGACTGCTGGCGACGGCGCTGGGCTGGTTGTCCACCACCGCACAGGCCATCCGCACCATCTTCGGGATGCCGCGTGACAAGACCTTCTTCGCCAAGGCCAAGCTGCGCGAGCTCATTCTCGGCCTGCTGTTCGGGCTCGCGCTGGTCGTGTCCGCGCTCGTTTCCCTCGCCAGCACCTGGGCCCTTGGCGCGGTTTTCGGCCTCGTCGGGCT
>JBDTAA010000185.1:0-5387 GCA_039924805.1 Cryobacterium sp. | reverse complement strand
CGAGCTCGTGCCGCAGCCGGCAACCGCGGTGCTGCCGGCCGTCGGCGACAACATCGTCAGGGTCGGCCACATCATCCTGAACCTGCCGCAGCGGCTCGTCGACGTGGCCAACGCGGCCTTCGGCCCGGGCGAGCGCGACCCCAACGGCCCCATCAGCGTCGTCGGTGTGGGCCGCGTCGCGGGAGAGATCGCGAGCATCGACACGATCCCCGTCGCCAGCAAGGTGGCGAGCCTGATCGGCCTGATCGGCTCCGTGAACATCGCCTTGCTCGTGTTCAACCTCATTCCGCTGCTGCCGCTCGACGGCGGTCACGTCGCGGGTGCGCTGTGGGAGGGCATCCGTCGCCTCTTCGCGAAGCTGTTCAGGCGCCCAGAGCCCGGGCCGGTCGACACGGCCAAGCTCATGCCGCTGACCCTGGCCGTCGTTGTCGTGCTGGGTGGAATGAGCCTGCTGCTGATCTACGCGGACATCGTCAAGCCGATCAGTCTCTTCGGCTAGCCCTCAAGCCATGCTGCCAAAACGCAGTCGTGGTCACTTCGCGTGTGTTTTGGCGACCACGACTGCGGTTTCGCGGATGCTGCGGAGGGGACTCTAGCGGGACAGAAGCAGGGCGTCGCCCTGGCCGCCTCCGCCGCAGAGCGATACGGCCGCCTTGCCGCCGCCGCGGCGGGCCAGTTCCAGCGCGGCGTGAAGCGCGAGCCGCCCGCCCGAGGCGCCGATCGGGTGCCCGATCGCGATCGCGCCGCCGTGGATGTTCACCTTGTCGCTGCTGACGCCGAGTTCACCCGTGGACTGCAGGGCAACGGCGGCGAATGCCTCGTTGATCTCGACCACGTCGAGCTCGTCGGCCGTCCAGCCCTGGCGGCCGAGCGCGTGCGCGATCGCGTTCGCGGGCTGCGATTGCAGCGAGTTGTCGGGTCCGGCCACGTGCCCGGATGCCTCGATGACGGCCAGCCAGCCCAGCCCGTGATCCTCGGCCCACTGGCGGCTGGTGACGATGACGGCGCTGGCGCCGTCGCTGAGCGGCGAGGAATTGCCGGCCGTGATTGTTCCGTCGGTCGAGAATGCGGGGCGCAGGCGGCCGAGCGACTCGACCGTGCTGTCGCCGCGAACGCCCTCGTCGGCGACGATCACCCTGGGATCGCCCTTCCGCTGCGGCACGCTGATCGGCGTGATTTCGTTGTCAAATGTGCCGTCCGCCATGGCGACGGCGGCTCGCTGATGTGAGTTCGCGGCGATCTCGTCCTGATCGGCGCGATTGATGCCGAGCTTCTCGTTGGCCCGCTCGGTCGAGATCCCCATCGACAGGCCGTCGAAGGCGTCGGTCAGGCCGTCGTGGGCGGCGTGGTCGAGGGCGGTAACGCTCCCGTATGCCCAGCCCTGTCGGGATCCGGGCAGCAGGTGGGGGGCCTTCGACATGGATTCCTGTCCGCCGGCGACGACGACATCCGCTTCGCCGAGCCGCACGAGGCGCGCGGCGTCGATCACAGCGGCCAGCCCGGAGAGACACACCTTGTTCAGCGTCATCGCGGGGACGCTCCAGGGGATACCGGCGGCGATCGAGCTCTGGCGGGCCGGGTTCTGTCCGCAGCCGGCCTGGAGGACCTGGCCCATTAACACGGCATCGACCTGGTCGGGGCGCACGCCGGCGCGATCGAGGGCTCCCGCGATGGCCGCGGTTCCGAGCTGCACTGCCGTGAGGGAGGACAGCTGGCCATTGATGCGACCCAGCGGGGTGCGCGATCCGGCCACGATGACTACTTCAATTGCGGGCATAACGGTGACTCCTTCGTCTTCACACTTGCCTTCGACTGTAACGCTCCTGCGCGAAGACGGGGCACGACGGACCCTCACGCGGGGCCGTTCCACAGCCAATCTCCCGATCACGGCGCGTAAGCTAACGGCGTGGCTGCAATCAACTTAGGGATGCCCAAAGTACCTGAGGTACTCGCTCCCAGACGAAAGACCCGTCAGATCAAAGTCGGCAAGGTGCTGGTCGGTGGCGACGCCCAGGTGAGCGTGCAATCGATGACCACGACACCGACGACGAACATCAACGCGACGCTCCAGCAGATCGCCGAGCTCACGGCGTCCGGCTGCGACATCGTGCGCGTGGCCGTGCCGACCAGGGACGACGCCGAGGTCCTGTCGATCATCGCCAAGAAGAGCCAGATTCCCGTGATCGCGGACATCCACTTCCAGCCGAGCTACGTGTTCGCGGCGATCGACGCCGGCTGCGCCGCCGTGCGGGTCAACCCCGGCAACATCCGCAAGTTCGACGACCAGGTCGGCAAGATCGCCGCGGCGGCCCAGGCAGCCGGCGTGTCGATCCGGATCGGCGTCAACGCGGGGTCGCTCGAGCCGAGCCTGCTCCAGAAGTACGGCAAGGCCACCCCGGAGGCGCTCGTGGAGAGCGCCGTCTGGGAGGCGAGCCTGTTCGAGGAACACGGCTTTCACGACTTCAAGATCTCGGTCAAGCACAACGACCCGATCATCATGGTGAAGGCCTACCGGATGCTGGCCGAGCGTGGCGACTGGCCCCTGCACCTCGGCGTCACAGAGGCGGGGCCCGCTTTCCAGGGCACGATCAAGAGTGCCACGGCCTTCGGAATCCTGCTCTCCGAGGGCATCGGCGACACGATCAGGGTGTCGCTGAGCGCCCCGCCGGTCGAAGAGATCAAGGTGGGTCTGCAGATTCTGCAGTCGCTCAACCTCCGTGAGCGCAAGCTGGAGATCGTCTCCTGCCCGAGTTGCGGGCGAGCCCAGGTGGATGTCTACAAGCTCGCCAACGACGTCACCGACGGCCTCGAGGGCATGACGGTTCCGCTCCGCGTGGCCGTGATGGGTTGCGTCGTCAACGGGCCGGGGGAGGCGCGCGAGGCCGACCTCGGTGTCGCATCCGGCAACGGCAAGGGCCAGATCTTCGTCAAGGGCGAGGTCATCAAGACCGTTCCGGAGTCGGAAATCGTCGCCACGCTGATCGAGGAGGCCAACCGACTCGCCGCCGAAATGCCCGCCAGCGAGGACAGCCTCGGCGCCCCCACCGTCACCGTCGGCGCCACGTAGCCCGGGCGCCGTGGCCGCGGCCTAAAGTAGACGGGTGCCTACACGTCTGTCGAACTATTTCCTCCGTACCCTCCGCGAAGACCCCTCAGACGCTGAGGTGACCAGCCATCGCCTGCTCGTGCGGGCGGGATACATCCGTCGCCAGGCCCCCGGGATCTTCGCCTGGCTGCCGATCGGTCTTCGCGTGAAGGCGAAGATCGAGGCGATCGTCCGTGAGGAGATGGGTGCCGCCGGCGCACACGAGGTGCACTTCCCGGCGCTGCTGCCGCGCGAGCCCTACGAGACGACCGGACGCTGGGACGAGTACGGCGACGGCCTCTTCCGGTTGAAGGACCGCAAGGGAAGCGACCTGCTCCTGGCGCCCACGCACGAGGAGGTCTTCACCCTGCTGGTGAAGGACCTCTACAACAGCTACAAGGACCTTCCCCTGTCGATCTTCCAGATCCAGGACAAGTACCGCGACGAGGCCCGCTCGCGCGGTGGCCTGCTGCGCGGCCGCGAATTCACGATGAAGGACGCCTACTCCTTCGACTACACCGACGCCGGCCTGGATGCGAGCTACCAGGCCCAGCGGGACGCGTACGAGCGAATCTTCACCCGCCTCGGCCTCGAATACGTCATCGTGCAGGCCGACGCCGGGGCGATGGGCGGTTCGCGGAGCGAGGAGTTCCTGCACCCGACCCCCGTCGGCGAGGACACCTTCGTGCGCTCGGCCGGCGGCTACGCGGCGAACGTCGAGGCCTTCACGACCATCGCCCCGCCGACGATCAGTTACAAGGACCTGACCTCGGCCGAGGTCTTCGACACCCCCGACACGCCCACCATCCAGACGCTCGTCGACCGCGCAAACAGCGCGCACCCGCGTCCGGACGGCCGCGAGTGGACGGGCGCCGACACACTCAAGAACGTCGTGCTCGCGCTCGTTCAGTCTGACGGCACCCGCGAGCTCGTCATCATCGGGCTCCCCGGCGACCGTGACGTCGACCTCAAGCGCGTCGAGGTCGCGTTCGCACCGGCCGAGGTCGAGGCCGCGAACGAGACGGATTTCGCGAAGCACCCCGGACTGGTCAAGGGCTACATCGGGCCGTGGTCGCTCGCCGGGGCGGTGCTGGGCGAGAAATCGGCCACCGGCATCCGGTTCCTCGTCGACCCCCGCGTTGTTGACGGAACCGAATGGATCACCGGCGCCAACGAGCCTGGGCGGCATGTCTTCGGGCTCGTCGCCGGCCGGGACTTCCAGGCCGACGCGACCGTCGAGGCCGCCGAGGTCAGGGCCGGGGACCCTGCGCCGGACGGGTCAGGGCCGGTCGAGCTCGCCCGTGGCATGGAGATCGGCCACGTCTTCCAGCTCGGCCGCAAGTACGCCGAAGCGCTCGGGCTCAAGGTTCTCGACGAGAACGGCAAGCTCGTCACCGTCACGATGGGGTCATACGGGATCGGGGTGACCCGCATCCTGGCCGTCATCGCCGAGCTCAACAACGATGCGAAGGGACTGATCTGGCCGGAATCCGTCGCGCCGTTCGACGTGCACGTGATCGCCACCGGCCGTGACGAGATCGTCTTTGAGACCTCGGAGACCGTCGTCGCGGCGATCGAGGCGACCGGCCGCGAGGTTCTCTACGACGACCGTCGGGGCAAGGTGTCGCCCGGGGTGAAGTTCGGCGACGCCGAGCTGATCGGCGTTCCGAAGATCGTCATCGTCGGCCGGGGAGCCGCAGACGGAATCGTCGAACTCTGGGACCGGCGCACCGGCGACCGCGAACAGGGCGCCGTCGCCGACGTCATCGCCCGCCTGGGCTGAGTTCCCGGCCAGTCCGCGGCGAGCCTCGCCGCTCCGGATGGGCGATATCTCCGAGCTGTGGCGGTGTGCGTCCGCCGTGGGTCGATGCGTGTGGCCGGGGCCGGGAGTTATCGACAGGGGATCGTCGGGTGCGGTGCGCGCCTCAGAGACGGGCGAACCGGGCCCGCGCGAAGCTGTATGCGCCGAAGGCGATCAGCCCAACGCCGACACCGATCAGGATCACGGGGCCGAACGGGAGGCCCACCAGGGACTTCAGCGCCCCATCGAGGCCGGTCGCCTTGGCCGGGTCTGTCGTGTAGGCGGCCAAGAGGAACAAGATTCCGACAACCCCGAGTGCGATGCCCTTGGCGACGTACCCGAACATGCCGAGCGCCACGATGACCGTGCCGGGCGCCCCGCCGGGCACCGAGATGGCCTCGGTGAACTTACTGGTGGCACCGCGATAGACGAAGAATCCGCCGATGACGACCACGAGCAGGCCGACCAGGACCAGCAGGAGGATGCCGCCCGGCAGGCCCA
>JBDTAA010000184.1:0-12381 GCA_039924805.1 Cryobacterium sp. | reverse complement strand
ACGCCGTCAAAGACCTGATCGAGTCCGTGGTGCGCGAACACCTGCTCGGACCGGAGTGGGGGCCGAGCCTGGGCCGGGTGGGGGAGCGCCTCGTCTCCTCCGGCCAACACGTCGTCGCCGTGGACGCGGCGCTCGAGCGTACCGAGGCGTGGCTCGAGTCGCACCCCGAGGCGTTCGGGAGCGCCGTTTCGGAGCGGCTCCCGCGCTGGCTACCCGGTTTCGTTAGCGCCATCGTCGACGACAAGGCCTACCGGGAGGTGCTGGGATTCGTCGGCGCCGTGCGGGCCCAGCCCGATCATCCCCTTCGACAGGCCATCGATAGGTACCTTGCCGAGTTGATGACCGACCTGCAGCACGAACCAGAGGCCATCGCCCGGGTCGAATTACTCAAGGCCGAGGTGTTCGACAATGCCAGGCTGCGCGAGTTCGCGAGCGAGGCCTGGGAATCGGTCAAGGCGTCGCTCGGGGCCGCGTTGGAAGACCCCTCGAGTCGCCTCCGCGCCGGCATCCAGTCGACCGTGACGGATGTGGGGGTGCGGCTGGCCGAGGACGGCGCACTGGGCGCCCGCCTCGACCGCTGGCTGGCGGATGCCGTCAGTCACCTCGTGCAGAGCTACCGGCACGAGATTGCCGGGGTGATCACCGAAACCGTCGAACGATGGGACGCGACCGAAACGGCCGAGAAGATCGAGCTCCAGGTCGGCCGGGACCTGCAGTTCATCCGGATCAACGGCACGGTCGTCGGAGCGCTTGCCGGTCTCGTGATCTTCACGGTCGCGCAGGGAATTCTGGCACTCGCGTAGACGCCGGCTGGCTGAGTGGTAGCCCGTCGCCGGTCGTGTCGTTGCCTCGACCGGAGTCGTGGAGCTGCAGTTGCCACGCAGCACCGACACGGAACTGCAGGGGATCATCGTTCCAGGGATGACCTACGCGTCAGGCGACAAGCGGCAGTTCCTGGTGCAGGTCACCATCACCGATTCCCTGGTCGGCCTGCAGCCCACCGGCGGGATCGGGAACTGCAACTACGATCCGCGTCGCGTGCGGGAGTGCCCGCGCCGTTTCTAGCCGCGGACGCAGTGCCCTGAGGCGACCGCTGAACTCAGGGACGGCGCCCTGGTGGCAACGGGCCGGAGCTCCTCCATGGCCAGCGCGTAGCCGACGTTGGGAGTGTTTGCGGCCTTGGCGAAGATGACGCCGGCGACCTGCCCGGCCTCGCTCAGCAACGGGCCGCCGGACTCGCCCTGCTGCACGTCGGAAGCGAGCGTGTAGACCTCCCGCGGCCTCGGGTCCTGCCCGTAGATGTTCGCCACGCTGACCGCGTCGACGGAGATGACCTCGGCCGGGTCGGAGTCGAACGGGCCGCCGAACGGATAGCCATCTGCGACGGCCTTGCTCCCAGGGGCAAGATTGTCGGTGAGCCGGAGCGGGGGAGCGGCGAGCCCGTCGACCGCGATCACGGCGAGGTCGTCCACGGGGTCGAAGTAGACCACCGTTCCTCGCAGAGCGCCGCCCCCCGGCGATTCGACGACGGGTTCGCTCACACCCGCGACGACGTGCGCGTTGGTGACGACCCGCCCGGGCGCCACGACGAAACCGCTCCCGGACTGGTTCTGGCCGCAGGCGGAGGCGTTGCCGGTGATCTTGAGCACCGACCTGGCCGCGCTGACGAGGGCCGGGCTGCCGGTATTGACCTCGGGGATCTGCGGAGTGGGACCGGTGAAGGCCTCCACAATCCGCGGGAGGCCATCCTGCACCACCGTGGAGCGGAGCTGCGCGAGGAAGCGTTGCAGCGGGTCAGGGGTGAGGGTGTTGATTGTCCTGACCACTGTCGACGACGCAATCGCCGACGACAGGATCGGCACACCCAGCGCACCGACGCTGAAGGCGAGCATCGATACGACCAGAGCGGAGGCGACCACGGCCAGTCCCGCGCCGAAGACCCGGTCGACTCCGCGCAGTTTCGTGCGGTGCGCCCGGCTGCGGATGGCGTGGCCGATCGATTCCCCGGTGGAGAACCCGCCGAGCACGAGCACCAGGGCAACGACCAGGGTCGCCGGTGTCCTCCACTCCGGGTCCGGGATCCACGTCCCGACCAGGGGGACCAGGAAGAACGCCACGGCGGCGCCGGCGACGACCCCGGCGATACCGCCCAGGCTGCGCACGAAGCCGCCTCGATACCCCTTGACGAGGAAGGAGAGCAGCAAGACCACAAGGAGCAGGTCGAGAAGCGTCGAGTCCGACATTCGTCTCCCTTCCCGAACCGAGGATTCAGTCTACCGTCCAGGCCGCTTCCGCCAGTGCCGCTTGCTCCTCATGGTCGGTGCGGGACTGGAGCCACGCGTCGATGGCCGGCGCGGACATCGGGCGTCCGAGATGGTATCCCTGCACGATGTCGCAGCCGAGGTCGGCGAGGGCGGTGAGGGTGGCCTGGTCCTCGACCCCTTCGGCCACGACCGTCATGCCGAGGTTGTGCCCGAGGTCGATCGAGGAGCGCACGAGCACTCCGTCGCTGCCGTTGGCGAGCATGTTCGTAATGAACGAGCGGTCGATCTTCAGTTCGTCGACCGGGAGGCGCTTGAGGTAGGTCATCGACGAATAGCCGGTTCCGAAGTCGTCGATGGAGAGGGAAACTCCCGACTGCTGCAGCTCGCTGAGGATCCGCAGCGCCCGCACCGGGTCGGTCATGATCGTGTTCTCCGTCACCTCGAGGCGCAGAAGATGCGCGGGAAGCCCGTGCCGGTCGAGGATCGCCTGCACCAGATCTGGGAGACTCGACTCCAAAAGGCACCGAGGCGAGAGGTTGACGGCGACCTGGGTCGCATGTCCTTCGTCGAGCCAACGCCGGGCCTGGGCGATCGACAGGTCGAGGGTGTGCAGGGTGAGCGGCATGATCAGGCCGGTGCCCTCTGCGACCGGAATGAAGTCGTCGGGCGGGACGAGACCGCGCGTGGGATGTTGCCACCGCACGAGGGCTTCGACGCTGCGCTCCTTCTCCGTGCGCAGATTCACCTTCGGCTGGTACACCATGAAGAGCTCGCCCCTCTGGAGGGCGCGTCGCAGGTCTCCGAGCAGCGCGAGACGAGTGGGCGTGTGCGAGTCAAAGGCCGGGTTGTAGACGACCGTCCCGCTGCGGCGTTCCTTGGCCTCGTACATCGCGACGTCGGCCGCTCGCAAGAGGCCGTTGCCGTCGCGAGCGTGCAGGGGCGCGAGCGCGATCCCCACACTGGCCTCGATATTGAGCGCGAGGCCCTCAATCATGAACGGTTTGTGTAGCTCGTCCAGGCACCGCCGGGCGAGAAGCGTCGCCGAGGACTCGTCGGCCGCGGCCAGCAAGACCGCGAACTCGTCCCCGCCAAGGCGGGCGACGGTGGTGCCTGAGCCGTGAAACGTCGCGGTGAGGCGATCGGCGACCGCGCGCAGGAGCTCGTCGCCATGATTGTGGCCGAGTGTGTCTTTGATTTCCTTGAACCGGTCAAGGTCAATCAGCAGGACGGCGCATCGACCCTGATCACGCTGCGCACCGCCCAGGGCATGGGTGAGCCGCTCGGTGAGGTGACGGCGATTCGGGAGTCCGGTCAGCTCATCGGTCAGACTCGCCGCCCGGACCTCTCGATGGCTGGCGCGAAGGTTGAGGGCGGCGAAGGCCAGGAGCAGCAGAGCGGCCAGGGACATGGCGAGCGAAGCCGGGCCGAGTCCGGAAGACCAGGGCGTCGAGGCGGCCGGTGCCGTGACGACGATAGCCCAGGCGTTCGGGTTGGCCCCGGAAACGTGCACGGCACTGAAGGCCGCACGGTGGTCACCGAGCGGACCCTCATTTCCCGGTCCGCCGGCGAGAAGCGCCTGCAGCTCCACGGAACCGTCGCGACCGAGACCGGCGGTGGCCAGCGGGCGACCCGGTTCGAGCAGAATCCGCCCCGTCGCGGCGTCAACGAGCGAAGCGGTGTGGCCCTCTCGGCCGAAGTCAATGCTGCTGCGGAAGCTGTCCAGTGCCACCTCGAAATGCAGCATGCCCCAAGGCTTCCCGTCGGCGCCGACGAGAGGGGTGGAATTGGCGATGACCCAGACGCCGGTGTCGGGTGAGATGTACGGGGTGCCCTGATGTACCTGCCCGTCCGGCAGGGCCATGGTCGGGGCGAAGAACGGGTTCTCCGCCTCATCATGGGACAACTCGGACGACAGGGCGACCTCGCCGGAGACCACCCTGGCCAGCTCGCTACCGTCGCTCAGGATCAGGCACGCCTCGCTGATCCGGTCGGGGTAGAGCTGTTCGAGGTAGGCGAGTGTGGTCGTTGCTTCGGCCGAGGCGGCGGCCACGTCGGCGGCTCCGCGTGGAGCCGCGAAGGGCTCCAGTGAGGTGAAGGCCGAGCTGTGTGCCAGCAGCAGGCTGATGCTCCGCGCTCGATCGAAATACTCGGAGACCTTCGCGGCGCTCGAGGACGCCTGGGCGCTGAGCTCGCCATCAAGCTCGCCCTGTGCCGACGCGCGTCCGGCGCCGACGGTGCTGATGACGGCCACGGCGAGAAGCGCCACGCCGATCGACGCCGTCACCCCGCGGACCAATCGACCGCGCCGCAGTCCACCGCTTGAAGTGGAGAGGACGCGATTGCGTGCCTGAGGGCTCGCGGGCCACAATGCCATCGTCGCGCCTTTCCGCAGCCTCGCAATGCGCCGGAGGTGCGCAGGTTAGCCGGCGGATCGAGCGGCAACCGGCAGGGCCGTGTGGCGCCTTCTTGTGACACTACAGACAACCGGTTTCCCCGGCGAGAGGCAGGAACCCCCCAGTCCGGGTCGCCTTCCCGGACGACGGGTCAGATCGAATCGTTCCTGGGGTCCTGATCACGGTGGCGAGCGGTTGGCGTGCCGTCGACGTGCCCGTCTCCTCTCTGCGAGTCTGCACTGCGAGGCCGGCTCTCGTCGACGTCCGGATCGACGGCGTTGGCCCGCTGGAGCTGCTCGCGCGAATCAACCCGCAGGTCCTCCGCAGCGGCCTGGCGTTGCGCGGAATCCCGGCGGAGGCGCTCAGCCTCGACCTCGGCCTGCTCCGCATCCGCCCGTGCCCGGGCGGCTTTGGCCTCGGTTTCCCGCGCGGCCAGCTCGGTGTCCTCCGCGCTTTGGCGCATGTCGGCGGCCTGGCGACGGTCGTCGTCGCGTTGCTTATTGACGGCCGTTTGGCTGCGCCGGCGTGCGAAGTAGACGACCAGCCCGATGACTGCGAGGAGTGCGACTATTCCGATGATGATCAGGAGCGTCGTTGTCGAGTCCATTCTTGTGCCACCTCTTTCCGTTCGGCGGCGGCTGCCTCGGCCCCAGCAGGAAGGCGAAATGGCCGCCGGAATACGAAGCGATCAGTTGGTGCAGATACTAGGCCCGGGTGGGACGTTGCGCATATGGGTGGGCCCCGTCGGGCTCGAACCGACGACCCAAGGATTAAAAGTCCTTTGCTCTACCAACTGAGCTAGAGGCCCGCGGGTAATAATCTATCGCGGATTTCCCCCGCCTTTTGTCGGTACCGTTGATGTAGGCGCCAGGGCGGACAAACCGAGGGAGGGCGCGATGGCCGACGACTTCCACAAGCCGACACAGTTCTCCGGCAGCAAATTCGAATCGTTCCAGGGCGGGGACGATCCGGCGTCGATCAGCCGCGTCGCCCACGAGACGGCGCAGGCGCTCCTCGCTAGGGTGCGCAGCGACCCTGACCCGGCGATCGTGTCGCGCCTCATTGCGTACACCGACGAGCACGGCATCGACACGGTCGCGGAACTCTGGTCGCGCGCGGCGCCGCGCAGCCTGCCCGGCGCGCTGTGGCGCATCTACCTCGTGCGCCTGCTCATCCGGCAGGACGCGGAGGGAACGGCATTCCTCTACCAACGGGGGGCGGATGTCGCCGTTACGATCGACCCGATCGTGGCTGGGGCTTCCATCCCGACGGGTCCGGCGGAGATTATGGCGGTAGCCGACGAGATCCTCCGCGGCGTGTTCACGGGCGATTTCGCCGTGGCCCTTGATCGCGCCGCCGCGTTCTGCCGGGTGACCGCGACCGGGTGCACGAGCGTCGCCGACGACCTGGATGCCACGGAGCCGGCCCGGTCGAGCGAGCTCACGACCCGGGCGCTCCGGTTCTCGACCATCGCCCAGGACTTCGCGTCTTGTGCCCGGCTGTGGCGGCGAGACTCCCTCGACTGACCACGTTTACAGGCGACCTCGTTTACAATGGTTTCTGGTCGGGCCGCAGTAACCCCGGGCTCCAATATTCGCCGCTTCGAGCGGCCGCACGCCGAGAGGCGTTCTGCGGCCCGACCTTCACTTCTCCCGGACTCGACCAATCCGCAGGGGACTCGGCACCGAACCCTTTACATGGAACGGGACGAGACCTGACATGCTAGTTCTCATGACAGCCGACTCCACGCATGACCCTGAGTTGACGGCGCCCCCATCCAAGGAGGAGCTGCTCGACCGCGTCGCGCAGGGAGACCAAGTGGCATTCGGAGAACTGTATGACCAGATCGCGCCGCGGGTGCTTGGCCTGGTCAAGCGCCTCCTGATTGACCACGCGCAGTCGGAAGAAGTGACGCAGGAGATCTTCCTGGAGATCTGGCAGACGGCCACGCGGTTTGAATCGAAGCGCGGCGGAGCATCTTCATGGATCATGACGATGGCGCACCGGCGGGCGGTTGACCGAATTCGGGCATCGCAAGCAGGCCGAGACCGGGATTCGAAGATAGGAATCCGTGATCTCGCAGTTGAATACGACCACGTGTCAGAGACCGTTGAAGTACGAATTGAGCACGAGAGGGTGAAGAAGGCGATGTCCAGATTGACGGAACTGCAACGCGAGGCGGTCAGCCTCGCGTATTACGGCGGTTACAGTCACAGCGAGGTCGCCGATTACTTGCAGATCCCGCTCGGCACAGTGAAGACCCGTCTCCGTGACGGGATGATCCGACTGAGGGACGAATTGGGGGTGGCATCATGACGGACAAAATGAACCCCGCAGAATTGTCGGGAGCCTACGCCCTGAACGCCCTCGGCGCCGACGAGAAGACCGAATTCGAGGAGTACCTGGCTGGCTCCGAGCAGGCTCGGGTCGAGGCTGCCGAACTGGGCGAGACCGCCCTGGCGCTGGGCATGGCCGCGCAACCGGTGCAACCCTCAGAGGGGCTCAAGGCCAGCATCATGTCCAGGCTCGCCTCGACGCCGCAGCTGTCGGCGGTGACGCCCCGGGACGCCGAGGTGCCCACAGAGGTGCCCACAGAGGATCCCACAGAGGATCCCACAGAGGATCCCACAGATTCCGCCAACGTCGCGACGCCGACGCCGGTTGTTCCCGCCCGGTCAGACGGTGCCACCCCCGTCGCCGCCCGAGGAACGTCCGGGGCCGCCGGACGCGCCGAGAGGCGCTGGTTCCAGCGCCCGGCGGGGATGCTCGTCGCCGCGGCGGCCGCCGTCGCCCTGTTCGTGGGGGGCGCGTTCGCCGGCCAGGTGCTGAACACGAACCAGTTCGAGCAGCAGCAGGCGTCCGAGCTGGCGGAGATCACCGCAGCCCCCGACTCCCAGCGCGCGTCGACGACGACCACCGACGGCCACCCGGCCACACTGGTCTGGTCGGGCGAACTCGGCCTGTCCGCACTGATGATCAGAGACCTTCCCGCGCTGCCGGCCGACAAGGACTACCAGCTCTGGTACATCAACCCCTCCGGAGCGTTCTCTGCCGGGACCTTCGACTCCACCGGCGCCGGAACCGTCTGGCGCGTTCTTGACGGGACCATGAAGGTCGGCGACCAGGTGGGTGTCACCATCGAGCCGCAGGGAGGCTCGCCGCAGCCCACATCGGACCCGATCGTCGCCATCCAGAGCTGAGTCGATCCAAGTAGGCTCGGGGCATGAACCTGCCCTTCACCCTGCTCATCGACCCGGTGCCCGCGGATTCCGCCCGAACGAGCTTCCAGGACACGTTTCACGAAATGGACTCGTCCGCGCCGGCGCTCCGGGTGGGGGAACTCAGCACCCAGCGCGGTGACGGCATCTTCGAGACCCTCAGCGTGGTCAACGGCCACCCGCAGGAGGTCGAGCCGCATATCGGTCGGCTGGTCAACTCCGCCGCGATCTGCGATCTGCCCGTGCCCAACCCGGCGCAATGGCGCGCGGCCATCGCGTATGCGGTGGCCCGGCTCCCGCACGACGGGGAGCTTGCCCTGAAGTTCGTGCTCAGCCGCGGCGTCGAGTCGGGGCCGGCGCCGACCGCGTGGCTGCACGCGACACGCGCCCCGGATTACCGCGCCGCGCGTGAACGGGGCGTGCGTGTCGTCACGCTGGACCGCGGCTACCCGCGCGGCGTCGCCGAGGCCGCCCCGTGGCTGCTGATGGGCGCCAAGACGCTCAGCTACGCCATCAACATGGCAGCGCTGCGCGAGGCGAAGCGTCGCGGTGCCGACGACACCATCTTCGTCACGCACGACGGATACGTGATGGAGGGCCCCACCTCGAGCGTGATCGTCCGCTCCGGCGGCACCTACGTCACCCCTGCGCCGAGCGGCGCCATCCTGCACGGTACCACCCAGCAGAGCGTATTTGAGTACCTGAAGTCGGCGGGGGAGAGCGCCGAGTACCGGGACATCCCCGTGGAGGAGCTGCGGGCGGCGGATGCGGTGTGGCTGGTGTCCAGCGTGCGCCTGGCCGTTGCGGTGACCGAACTCGATGGCGCACCGTTGCCCGTTGACGCGGAGCGCACCCGGGCCGTCAACGCGTACCTGCTCGGCCGCACCGCCTGACGCGGGGAGGACCGGGCGGGTTAGCCGAAGCGACCCGAAACGTAGTCCTCCGTGGACTGGACGCTCGGGTTGGAGAAGATGGTGGTCGTGTCGTCGTACTCGACCAGTTTGCCCGGCTTGCCGGTTCCCGCGATGTTGAAGAACGCGGTGCGGTCCGACACCCGGGATGCCTGCTGCATGTTGTGCGTGACGATGACGATCGTGTACTCGGCCTTCATGACCTCGATGAGGTCCTCGATCGCGAGGGTGGAGATCGGGTCGAGGGCCGAGCACGGCTCGTCCATCAGGATCACGTCGGGTTCGACGGCGATGGCCCTGGCGATACAGAGCCGCTGCTGCTGGCCGCCGGAGAGGCCGGAGCCGGGTCCGTGCAGGCGATCCTTGACCTCCATCCACAGGTTCGCGCCGCGTAGCGATTTCTCGGTCAGGTCGTCGGCATCGCTCTTGGACATGCGGGTGTTGTTCAGTTTCACGCCGGCCAGCACGTTGTCCTGGATCGACATCGTCGGGAACGGGTTCGGGCGCTGGAACACCATGCCCACCTGGCGGCGGACGAGCACAGGGTCGACCCCTGGACCGTAGAGGTTGTTGCCGTCGATGAGCACCTCGCCCTCCACGTGGGCGCCGGGGATGACCTCGTGCATCCGGTTGAGCGTGCGCAGGAGGGTGGACTTCCCGCAGCCGCTGGGTCCGATGAAGGCGGTGACGGAGCGTGGCTCAATCGTCAGGGAAACGCCTTCAACGGCCAGAAACTTGCCGTAGTAGGCGTTCAGGTCGGTGACTTCAATGCGCTTGGACATGTAATCCTTCGAGTTGACGGCTAGCGGCCGAGCTTGGGGGAGAAGATCTTGGCGATGAGGCGGGCGAGGCCGTTGAGCAGCATGACGATCAGGATGAGGGTCAGGGCGCCCGCCCAGGCGCGGTCGACGTAGGCCTGCGCGTCCGCTCCCTGGTTGGCGTACTGCGTGTACACGAACACCGGCAGCGTCATCATCCGTTCGCCGAACAGGTTGTAGTTCATGCTCGCGGTGAACCCGGAGATGATCAGCAACGGCGCGGTCTCACCGATGACGCGCGAGATCGAGATCATGATGCCGGTGATGATGCCGGCGATGGATGTCGGCAGCACGACCTTGAGAATGGTGAGCCACTTCGGTACCCCGAGGGCGTAGGCGGCCTCGCGCAGCTCATTCGGCACCAGCTTGAGCATTTCCTCGCTGGAACGTACGACGACCGGGATCATCAGCACGGTCAGCGCGATGGCGCCGCCGAAACCGAAACGAATGCCGGGATCATTGAAGAGGAGCGAGAACAGGGCGAACGCGAACAGACCGGCGACGATCGAGGGGATCCCGGTCATGACGTCGACGAAGAACGTGATTGCGCGGGCGAGGCGGCCACGGCCGTATTCGGTGAGGTAGATCGCGGTGAGCAGACCGATCGGCACCGAGATGAGGCCTGCCAGCCCCGTGATGAACAGCGTGCCGACGACCGCGTGCAGGGCGCCGCCGCCGGCACCGACGATGCTGCGCTGGGACGATGTGAAGAACGTCGGGGTCAGGAACGCGGGCAGGCCGTTTGCCAGTGTCGTCGAGACCAGCGACACGAGCGGCAGGAGGGCGACCACGAATGCTGCGGTGACGAGGGCGGTGACGAGTCGGTCCTTGGCCTTGCGCACCCCCTCGACGAAGTACGAGAGGAGGTAGATGGCCACGCCGTAGAGCACGGTGCCGAAAACGAGGGTGCCCGCGACGTTGAAGCCCTGGGTGGCGCCGGAAAGCTGCAGCATGAGGAACACGGCTGCGGTCACCAGCCAGCTGGCGACGAGCACGGCGACGGACGTGTGTTTGGGGAGCTTGCCGGCCGTGAGGGAGTTGGTGAGCGGCGCCGCGATGGTGGTGCTCATCAGTTCGCTCCCGAGAATGCCTTGCGGCGGTTGATGATGTACCGGGCGAGCATGTTCACGGCGAGGGTGATGATGAAGAGGATCAGCCCGGTCCCGAGCAGGATGTTCACGCCGACTCCGTGGGCTTCCGGGAAGTTCAGCGCGATATTCGCCGCGATCGTGGTGGGATTCTGTGATGTCAGCAGCTGGAATATGACCTGCGGGCTGGGGGAGAGCACCATGGCGACGGCCATGGTTTCACCCAGGGCACGGCCGAGGCCGAGCATGGCGGCCGAGATGATCCCGGCGCGTCCGAACGGGAGGACGGCCATCTTGATCATCTCCCAGCGGGTGGCGCCGAGGGCCAGGGCTGCCTCCTCATGCAGGACGGGCGTCTGCAGGAAGATTTCGCGGGTGATTGCCGTGATGATCGGCAGCACCATGACCGCCAGCACCACGGCGACGGTGAGGATGGTGCGGCCGGTGCCGGAGACCGGGCCTTCGAAGAGCGGGAACCAGCCGAACCAGGCAACGAGGTTCTTGTAGAACGGCTGAAGCATGGGCGCGAGGACGCCGATTCCCCAGAGGCCGAAGACCACGGACGGTACGGCTGCGAGCAGGTCGATGATGTAGCCCAGGCCCTGCGCCAATCGGCGCGGAGCGTAGTGCGAGATGAACAACGCAATGCCGATGGCGACGGGGATTGCCATGATCAGCGCGAGGAAGGCCGACCAGAGGGTTCCGAACGCGAGCGGCCAGACGTAACCCCAGAAGTTGTTGACGCCGGGGTCGAAGTCGTCCGGTACGGCCAGGAACGCCGGGACGCTCTGCACAATGAGGAAGACGGCGACCGCGGCGAGGACCGCGAGGATGAGGCTGCCCGCGACCAAGGTGGAGGTGGAGAATATGCGGTCGCCGGGCCGTTGGGTGGCCCGAAGTGCATCACTGTCAACTGCGGTCGTCATGCAGTGCGTCTCCCTGGAGCGGTGAGGTGAATTCGATTGGTGCGGGTGGAGCCGACGGCCACAGACCCAGTCTGCCCGACCCGTCAGTCGCTTGCAACGCGATAATCTCCGGGCCGGGCGACGTCGTGGGGTGCTACTTGACGGATTTCAGGACTGCCGCGACCTTGTCCTGCAGGTCGGCGGAGAGCGGGGCAGCGCCGGCAGACTTCGCCGCAGTGGACTGGCCGTCCGCCCCGGCCATGTAGCCGACGTACGACTTGACGAGCTCGGCCTGCGCCGGGTCGGTGTACTCGGTGCAGACGATCGCGTAGCTGACCAGAACGAGCGGGTAGTGCGTCTCGTCGGTGGTCTTGCGGTCGAGCGCGATGGCGAGGTCGTTGGTGTCGCGACCCTCGACGAGCGGTGAGTCATTCACGACGGCCGCGGCGGCTTCGGCCGTGTAGCCGACGAACGTGTCGCCGACCTTGATCTTCGCGACGCCCAGCTTGCCGGCGCGTGAGGCATCGGCGTATCCGATCGTGCCAACGCCGTTCGTGACGGCGTCAATGACACCGGAGGTGCCCTGTGCGCCTTCGCCGGTCTGGTACGGGAACGGGTCGGCCGGCGCCTCGGTCCACACGTCGGGCGCAACCTGGTTGAGGTAGTCGGAGAAGTTCTTCGTGGTGCCGGAGTCGTCGGAGCGGTGCACGGCAGTGATCGGCGTCGACGGGAGCGTTGCGTCCGTGTTCAGCGCGGCGATGGCCGGGTCGTTCCAGGTGGTGAT
>JBDTAA010000183.1:0-4832 GCA_039924805.1 Cryobacterium sp. | reverse complement strand
GACTCGGCGACGAGGGTCTCCGTGGCGAAGGGGCCGCCGCGCATCTCCGGGCTGATCGTGTTGCGTGCGAGCCCGAGAACGTAGTCAGACAGAACGGGCGATACCACCAGGTCCTGGCCGCTGGCGACAGCGAAGTCCCAGGCGTGCACGAGGAACTCCAGGTTCAGGATGTTCGCCACCGAGGTGGCCGGCAACTGGGCGAAACCCATGTCGATGGTGCCGTCGAGGCCCCGAGCCGTGAAGGCCTCGAGCACGGGCTGGGCGGCGTCGGCGATGCGCACTTCCGGAGCGGCGTTCGGCTGGTCGACAACGTCGAGGCCGAGCGCCTTGCCGATGTTCGCGATGGACCCGAACAGGTGATCCGCCAGCTCATGCGCGGTGAATTCCGCGCAGGGCGTCTGCGCGTCCCGGTCCTTTACGGTCAGGTTCCCGAGTACGCGCTGGAGAACGGCCAGGCCGGCCTCGGCGCTGATCACGGGGTTAATCGGATCCGGCGCGGCAGCCCAGTCGTCGGTGCCGGCGTCACCGGTCGTGGCGAAGGAAACCAGGCGGTCCAGGAAGTGGTTCCAGCCCTGGGCGTGCGCGACCTCCTGCTCCGCGGTCAGCCCCTCGTGGACGAGCCGCACGTTGGTTCCGCCCTCGGTCGCGTCCAGCATGACGGACACGGTCGATGAGCCGGGGCCGAAGTCCGGAGAGCCTTCAAATCCCCACGTGAAGACGACGTGCTTGCCGGGCTCGATCTCGGTGAACGTGCCGGCGGCGGAGTGGCCGGGCACCATCGTCCAGCGGTATTCGCCGCCGACGCGCAGGTCGACACGGGCGGCGACGGTCTTCCAACGCCGCAGTCGCTCGGGCTGGGTGATGAGCGCAAACGCCACATCCGGGTCGACCGGGATGAAGACAGTCTTGTTGAAGGTCATGGGTTCTCTCCTCGTTGTGATTGGGCGTGCAGCTGGCGGGCATCGGCCACCAGCAAGTCAAGTTCGTCGGTCCAGAACGACTCAAAGACCTGCCGGAGTCTTGCCACTCCCGGACGGTCCAGGGCGTAGAAGCGATTGCGGCCCTCTTTCCGCGCGGCCACCAGGCCGACTGCGGAGAGAAGGAGCAGGTGCTGCGAGATCGCGGATCGGCTGACCGCGAACGACGCGGTGAGTTCGGTCACGGTTCGTTCACCTCCGGAGAGCAACTGGAGCAACCGGCGCCGGGTTGGCTCCGCCGCGACTTCCAGGAGATCCAACATATGCAATACGTTAGCAACTGCTAACGCATTTGTCGACAGCGGAGGCCGTCTTTTTTAATTTCGGGCTGCGATCGGGCCGTCCTCGCGATCGCCGCGGTGCGATTGGACGCTAGACCAGTAGGAGTGGTCAGGTTGAGTGCAGGATTCCGCGGTCATGCTCTGGGGATGAATACAATCGATCGCGGCACACCCGAAGAGACCGCCGACACTCGTGGCCGTACGACCCGCCTGCTTGACCTCGCCGAATCCGTCGGCGTGGTCACGATGTTGAACAAGGTGCCAGAGGTGACGGTCTTCTTCTGGATCGTCAAGGTGCTGGCCACCACCGTGGGTGAGACCGGGGCTGACCTGCTATCGGTGAGCCTGAACTGGGGCCTCACAGTGACCACCTGGTTCATGACCGCCCTGCTCGTCGTGGCGCTGATCGTCCAGTTCAGAACACGGCGCTACGTGCCGTCATCGTATTGGACGGTGGTCGTGCTCGTCAGCGTTGTGGGCACCCTATTCACCGACAATCTCGTCGACAATTTCGGCGTCCCTCTGTGGGTCACCACCGCTCTCTTCGCACTAGCCCTGGTCGCCACGTTCACCGCGTGGTTCGTCAGCGAGCGGACGCTGTCCATTCACAGCATCGTGACGTCGAAGCGAGAGGCCTTGTATTGGTTGGCAATTCTGTTCACCTTCGCCCTCGGCACCGCCGCCGGCGACTTCCTCTCCGAGGGCCTCAACCTCGGCTACGCGGTCGCCGTACTGGTCTTCGCCGGCATGATCGGTGTCGTCGTGGTTGCCCGTTATGCGTTCAAGCTCAATGTGGTGTTGTCGTTCTGGCTCGCGTACATCCTCACTCGGCCGCTGGGCGCATCCATTGGGGACCTCCTGTCGCAGGCCCCCAAGGACGGCGGACTTGGCCTTGGCACGATCGGAACGAGCGCGTTGTTCCTGGTCGTCATCGTCGCCGTCGTCGCCTACTTCACGTCGGCCGAGCGGACGGCCCGGCGAGTCTTCGCCGCCGAGGCAGTCGCGGCCTAACGGTCTGACGCGGCTCGGGGCAGGCTGAGCAGAAACTCGGTCTGCCCACCGCCCAGTCGCACCTGGACGTCCCCGCCGGCCGCCCGCGCCATCCGCCTCGCCAGCGAGAGGCCCAGGCCGGCGCCGGGGCTGTCCGAGGCATGGTAGCCGGGCTCGAACAGCCTGTCGGAATCGGCGCCGCCAAAGCCGGCCCCGTCGTCCGCGACGGAGATTTCGATGCGGTCTCCACGGGCCTGCGCGGACAGCGTCACGCGTGACCGCGCGAACCTCACCGCGTTGTCCAGCAGAGGGGCAAGCGCCCGAACGGCCACGGATTGCGGCACCCCGAGCTGTAGCCCACCCGCGGGTTCGACGATCACCTCTATCTTCACGTCACGAGGGATCCGAGTCGCCTCGGCCAGGACCTGGTCCACCGGCACCCTGTCGTCGCGGCTCACCTGCCCGCGGGCCACCGCGAGGAGCGTCGTGATGGTGCCCGTGAGGTGGTCCACAGATGCCATGATGCGCTGAAATCGCTCGAGCTGCTCCGATGGCACGTCGCCATTCAGGGCCGCCAGTTCGGCCTCCGCCCGGATCACCGTGAGCGGCGTCCTGAGCTCGTGGGCGAGCTCTGCGGTCAGTCGTTGTTCGGCCAGAATGGTGCGCGAGACACGCCCGAGCAGCTCATCAAAGACATGCCCGAGCTGGGTTAGCTCGTCGCGCGGCTCGCCGAGGTCAAAGCGGCGGGACAGGTCTTCCTCGCTCCACTCGGACGCACGCTGCGCCATGAAGGCGACAGGGCGAAGGGCCCGCCGCACCATCCACGCGGCGAGCGCGCTGACCCCGATGACCACCAGGACCCCGAGACCGATTCCCACCAGAAGCGTGCGCTCTTGCGTTCTCTCGTACGGCGCCAGGTCAACCCCAACGACGACGACGCCGGCCTGCGCGGCCTGTCCTTCGAAAACGATCGGGATCGCTCGGAGTCTCCACCCGCTCGTCTCCAATTCGGTCGGGCTCGTCAGCCCGCGCAGGCTCGCCAGCTTCGCGGCAATCGGTGCAGGTGCAGGGGTGCCATCCACGAGCGCGCCGGGCTCGTCATAGACCCAGGCAAGGTTGTCGAGGGCGTCGTCGGGGGTTGCCCGAACTCGAATCGAGTCGCCCTGGCTCTCCACCGTGGCGAGGACCGCGGTCGCCCGCGCCCGCAGGAGCCCGTCGATGTCTTCGCTCACCACGTGACCGAGAACAACGACAACGAGCGAGAGCAGGGCAGCCATGCCCAGGGTCGTCAGCACCGCGGTCGCCGCCACGAGACGAATCCTCAGGGATCGAACTCTCGGCACGGCCGGGCGCCTCATCGGAGCACGTACCCGACGCCACGAATCGTTTCGATCCCCAACGGGGAGTGGAGCTCTGCCAGCTTCTTCCGGAGCCTGCGAATGTAGGAATCAATCGTGTTTTCCTGCACCATCGCTCCGTGCGGCCACGCGGCGGCGACAACATCCCTGCGCCGCACCACCTCACCGGGTCGCGCGGTCAACGAGGCCAGCATGCGAAATTCGGTGGGCGTCACCGAGACCTCGGCCGCACCGCAGCGAACGGAGAAGCGTTGCGGGTCCAGGCGCAGGGCAGAGTCCTGCTCGGGCTCCGGGCGCCGACGCCTGGATAGCGCCTCCACCCTGACGAGTACCTCGGCGACAGCGAACGGCTTGGTGAGGTAGTCGTCTCCTCCGGCGTGGAATCCGGTCACGATGTCGTTCAGGCCGCCACGCGCGGTGAGGAACAGCACGGGCGCGAATTGTCCGGTCGCTCGGAGCGCCTGGCAGACGTCCCGTCCATCCGAGTCGGGCAGCCCGATGTCGAGAATGAGCACGTCGATCGCCTGGTCATTCGAAAAGAGAGTCAACGCCTCGGCCCCGTTGTGCGCAAGCACAACCGTGTGATCCGCACTGCGCAGAGCCTCCGCCAGAACGCGACGGATGAGGGGGTCGTCTTCGCAGACTCCGACGGTGGGCATGGGGCCAATGTTACGCAGTGCACGCGCAGACTCACCCCAACGCAGGCGTCCAGTCAGGCGGCAGGCAGGTTCGCGCCCGTAGCGTCGAGATCAGGAAGACCCGAACGAGATGAGCGGGGCAAGGGGAAGCGCGATGAGAACAACTGAACCGACCGACCGCGTAGCTGCGCGGGTGCGCCTTGCCCGGCTGCCGCAGATTCGGCACTGGATTCTTTGGCCGGCGATCCTCGCATCCGTCGTCGTCGGTGTCGGCCTGACCCTGAAGTCGGTGCGCGCGCTCACGGTCGCGGAGCTCGGCGTCGACCAGGCGGCGAGCGCGAGCCACACGGCGACGCTCACCGTTGTCGCCCTGGGCCTGAATGCCCTGTTCACTCCGGTCGGTGGGATGATCCTGCTGGCCATCGTGTGCCTGATCCTGCTGGTGGCTCGACGGAGCCCGGTGAATGCCGCGGCCGTCGCCGGCATCACCCTCGCCGGCTGGCTCAGCAGCGAGATCGTCAAGGCCATCGTGGCGCGCCATCGACCGAACGGCACACTCCTCGCGCACCCCCTGGTCACCGAACGAGG
>JBDTAA010000182.1:0-5053 GCA_039924805.1 Cryobacterium sp. | reverse complement strand
AGGTGGGGTAGCTCGACACGAGCGCCGTGGCGAACGACGGCACAAGGGACCACCTGGCTGCCTCGAGACGGCGCACGACGGGACCGTCTTTCACCGACTCCAGCACCACCGGGATCTGCTCGGTGGGTTTCACGTTCCAGGACGGCTCGGGGATGGTCTCGCCCACGTGCTCGACCTCGAACATGGCGGCAAGATCATCCGCCGTATCGGTAATGATGAATCGACCGCACATGCAGACAGGCTATCGCGGGCCACCGACACGATTCCCAATTATCGATATGTGAGAAACCTGCATTGCCCCTGTCGAGGACGTGACTAGCGTTGGATCCATCGACTTGGAGGCCATACGGTGATTGAAATTGGAAACGAACGCCTGACGATTGAAGATTTCCTGGCGGTGGTGCGGCACGGCCAATCCGTCACCATCGCCGCCGACGCCATCGAGGCGATGGCGAACAGCGAACAGTGGGTCGCGGCCATCATGGATGACATGCGAGACGGCAAAGAGGTCGCAGCCATCTACAGCATCAACACCGGATTCGGTTCGCTGGCCGGGCGCCAGGCCTTCGACCAGGTGGAGGACGCCTCCGAGCTATCCCGCAGGCTCATTATTTCCAACGCCAGCGGCGTGGGGCGCCATCTCGACGAAGAGGTGGTACGCGGCTCAATGCTGGTCCGCGCCGTCAGCCTCACCCGTGGGCACTCCGCCGTCCGACGCGTGGTGCCCGAGACTCTTCTCGCCATGCTGGACAAGGGCGTCTTCCCAGCCGTACCCGAATTTGGTTCCCTGGGTGCCAGCGGAGACCTCATCCCGCTGGCGCACCTGGCAATCGTCATGACCCGACCCGCCGGCGAGGACGTGGCCCTGGACAGTGGCGAGGCCTACCTGGACGGCAGGCTGGTGGACGGCATCACGGCCATGGAGGCCGCCGGCCTTGAGCGGATTGTCCTCGGTCCGAAGGAAGGCCTCGCCCTGGTCAATGGCACATCGTTCTCCGCGGCCCAGGCCGCGCTGGCCCTCGCCGACGCCGAGAACCTGCTGGCAACCGCCCAGATCACCGCGGCCATGTCGATTGAGGCGCTGATGGGCTTCGGCGATGCGTTCATCCCGCAAATCCACGAGGCCCGCGGCCACGCCGGCCAGATTGAGGTCGCCGCACGCATCAGGGAGCTTCTGGCCGGCAGCGAATTCATCGACGGCAGTGAGCACACCGACCCCGTCCGCCAGCCACCGCAGGACGCCTATTCGCTGCGCTGCACACCGCAGGTCCTCGGGGCCGTAAAGGACACCCTGAAGTTTGTCCGCGGGATCGTGGAAACCGAAATAAACGCTGCCACCGACAACCCGCTGATCTTCCCGGACCTGCCGTCGTCCCGCACACTCAAGGCCGTCTCCGGCGGAAACTTCCACGCCGAATACGTCGGATTCGCGTCCGATTTCCTCTCCATCGCCGTGACGGAGATCGGCAGCATCGCCGAGCGCCGCCTCTTCCGGCTCGACGACGGCACGCTGAACCGCGGTCTCCCGGACATGCTCATTGCCAGCGAAAAGGTCGGCCTCGACTGCGGCTACATGCTCCCCCAGTACCTGGCGGCGGCCCTGGTCTCCGATTGCAAGACCCTGGCCCACCCGGACAGCGTGGACTCCATTCCCACCTGCGCCAACCAGGAGGACCACGTCTCCATGGCCAACAACGCCGGCCGGCATGCTCGCACCATCGTCTCAAACATCGAAAACGTCATCGGCATCGAGTTGCTCATGGCCGCCCAGGCCCTCGAGCTGCGGCTCCAGGTCTCCGGCAAGGACCGATCCGCCCTCTCCGCCACCAGCCGTGCCGTCCTGGACCTGGTGCGCAACCACCGGTCCGCCGACGGCCGGCTCATCAACCACATCACAGAAGACACCGTCCTCTACCCTCGCGTGCGCTCGGCCGTCGAGCTCGTGCACAGCGGCGCCGTCGTCGACGCCGTCCGCGCCATCAACCACTAAGGAGCAACCATGTCACAGACGACCGAAACTGCCGCAACCATCACCACCCAGCACCCGGGCGGAAATGCCACCGGGATCGCCTTTGGCGAGGTGCCCGCTGTCAAGCCGGAGATCCTCTATGAGGTCAAGGCGCAGCGCGGCGACCAGTTGCGCTGTAAGGGCTGGAAGCAGGAAACCATCCTGCGCATGCTCGAAAACAACCTGGAGCTCTCCGAACACGTCGAGAACCTGGTTGTGTACGGGGGTATCGGCAAGGCCGCACGCAACTGGGAGTCCTACTACGCCATTGTCGAATCGCTGAAAAGCCTTGAGGACGACCAGACCCTGGTGGTGCAGTCGGGGATGCCCGTCGCCGTGTTCGACACCCATGAGCTGGCGCCGCGCGTGGTCATGGCAACGACAAACTTTGTGCGCCCCAACTGGAAGACGTTCTACGAGCTCCAGGACAAGAACCTGACCATCTTCGCCCAGTACACGGCCTCGCCGTGGGAGTACATCGGCACCCAGGGCGTCATCCAGGGCACATTCGAAACGCTGCGCTCCGTGGCCGACATCCACCTGGACGGCAGCTGGGTCGGCAAAATTTTGCTCTGCGCCGGTATGGGCGGCATGGGCGGCAACCAGCCTCGGGCCATGACGATGCTCGGTGGCGTGGCCATCTGCGCCGACGTCGACGAGCGCATCATCAAGAACCGGCTCCGCGTGGGATACGCCGACGTGCTGGCCGATTCCATCCCGCATGCCATCGAGCTGGCACAGGAGGCCGCGGCGGCCCGGAAGCCGCTGGGTATTGCCGTCGTGGCGAACGCCACCGAATTGTTCGAATATTGCCTGGAAAACGACATCCGCCCCGACGTGGTCACCGAAATGACTCCGGCGCACGACCCGCTGGCCTACGTCCCGATCGGCTACACGGTTCTGGAAGCCGAGGCATTCCGTAAGCGTGACCGCGACGCGTACTTCGAAATCTCCCGCTCCGCCATGGTTCGCCAGCTCACCGCGATGAACCAGTTCTTCGATAACGGTGTGCCCACCTTTGAGTACGGCAACCAGATTCGCCGCGAGTGCCAGCTCCACGGCTTCGAGGAGGCACTGAAGATCCCCGGCTTCGTCTCCGCCTATCTGCGCCCGCTGTTCCTCGAGGGCCGCGGCCCATTCCGCTGGACCTGCACCTCGGGCGACCCGAAAGACCTGGCCCGGCTCGACGACCTCGCCCTGGAACTGTTCCCGGATGACGAGATCGTCACCCGCTGGATAAACCTGGCCCGCAGGCACATCCCGATCGAAGGCCTGCCGGCCCGCGTCTGCTACCTCGGCTTCGGGCAGCGCAAGAAGTTCGGCCTGGCCGTCAACGAGCTGATCAAGCGCGGGGAGGTCAAGGCCACCGTTGCCTTCTCTCGCGACAACCTCGACTCAGGCTCCATCATCAACCCCACGTTCGAGTCCGAGAACATGCCCGACGGCTCCGACCTGATCTCCGACTGGCCGTACCTGAATGGGCTGCTGAACGCCTCCGGCATGTCCGATCTGATCGCGATCCAGGCGAACTACGCGATGGGCGACTCCGTGCACACGGGCGTGACCATGATCGCCGATGGCACCGACACGGCGGCCTACCGGCTCAAGGCCTGCCTGACGGTGGACAGCGGCATCGGCGTCGTGCGGCACGCCCAGTCCGGATATGCCCGGGCGAAGGAAGTCGCCAACACCGTGGGCCCTGGCGAGGGTGTCACCGTCCCGCTGTGGTGGACCCCCACGGCAACCTTCGGGCCGGACCAGGACTGACGTGGGAGCACCTGGCATGGGAGCACCTGGCATGGGAGCACCTAACGCAACGCAACTCGTGGACCTGGTGGTCACCGGGGCCGCGGAATTACTCACCTGCGCCGCTGATGCGACCGATCTCATCGGCCGCATCCGCGGCGGCGGGGTGGCCGTTGACGGCGGCACCATCATCGCCGTCGGCGACGTGAGCGGCTACACGGGACGCCAGACCATCGACGCCGGCGGCAAGGTGGTCATGCCCGGGTTCGTCGACAGCCACACCCACGTGGTCTTCGGTGGCGACCGGGCCTGCGAGTATGCGGCCGTTGTCGCCGGGCAGCAGCCCCCGGTCGGCGCGTCCGTCGGCATCCTGGGCACCATGGCCGACACCCGTTCCCACACGGTGGACGAACTCGTCGACGCCGCGGCGCGGCGCATCCGCGAAATGATCTCCTCGGGCACGACGACCTTGGAAAGCAAGACCGGCTACGGTTTGGACACGGCCTCGGAGGAACGGCTCCTGGCCGTGAACGCGCGCCTGGACAGCCTGCTGCCGGCCAGGATCGTGTCCACATACCTGGGCGCTCACGCGATCGACCCCCAGCGCGACGCCGAGGACTGGACCGCGGACATCGTCGCCCAGCTCCCCGACGTCGCCCGCCAGGGAGCAGTGTTCAACGACGTCTACTGCGACGCCGGCTACTTCACTCTGGATCAGTCCCGGCGCATCCTTGAACAGGGCGCACGGTACGGACTCGCCGCCAAGATCCACCTCGACGCCTACAGCCACACCGGGGCGGCCGCGCTGGCCGCCGAAGTCGGGGCGGTCAGCGCCGACCACCTGAACTTCACCACCGACGCCGAGCTGCGCGCGCTCGCCGAGGCCGGCGTGACGGGGGTCTACATGCCCTGCCTTGAATATGCGGTCAAGCACCCCGCCCCGCTCGATCCCC
This sequence comes from Cryobacterium sp., assembly GCA_039924805.1. GTDB lineage: Bacteria > Actinomycetota > Actinomycetes > Actinomycetales > Microbacteriaceae > Cryobacterium. The sequence goes on along the minus strand of JBDTAA010000182.1, from coordinate 346 downwards.
TCCGGCTGTACGCCGCCGGGATGGAGGTTGCCCTTGCCACCGATGTCTGCCCGGGCTGCTGGGCCACCAACATGCACCTGGCCGTGGCCATGGCATGCCGGACGGGCGGAATGAGCATTGCCCAGGCCCTGCGCGCCGCCACCTACGGCGGAGCCCGCGCCCTCGGACTGGCAGGCTCCGTGGGCTCGCTGGAGCCCGGTATGGCGGCGGACCTCCAAATACTCGATGTCCCGTCGCACGAACACCTCGCGTACCGGATCGGGCGTAATTCAACCGAGACCGTCATCATCGGCGGTGCCATTGTGCAAGGAGCCCCTGTTGGCTAATTCATTCTTCTGCGACTACG
>JBDTAA010000181.1:0-2454 GCA_039924805.1 Cryobacterium sp. | reverse complement strand
GACGAGGTCGGAACGGCGCACCTCGGCGACCTTGGCGCAGGGTTCTCCGCCGTCGAAGCCGGCCGCGATGACGGTGACTCGCACCTCATCGCCAAGCGTGTCGTCGATGACGGCACCGAAGATGATGTTGGCTTCGGGGTGCACGGCTTCCTGCACAAGGCGGGCTGCGTCGTTGATTTCGAAGATGCCGAGGTTGGAGCCACCCTGGATCGAGAGCAGCACGCCGTGCGCTCCGTCGATCGAGGCCTCGAGCAGCGGGGAGGCCACGGCGAGCTCGGCGGCCTTGATGGCACGGTCGGCGCCGCGGGCGGAGCCGATGCCCATCAGGGCGGAGCCGGCACCCTGCATGACCGACTTGACGTCGGCGAAGTCGAGGTTGATCAGGCCGGGGGTGGTGATCAGGTCGGTGATTCCCTGCACGACGGCGAGGAGGACCTGGTCGGCGGTCGCGAAGGCCTCGAGCATGCTGATGCCGCGGTCGCTGATTTCCAGCAGGCGGTCGTTCGGCACGACGATGAGGGTGTCGACCTCTTCCTTGAGCGAGGCGACGCCGGTTTCGGCCTGGGCCTGGCGGCGCTTGCCTTCGAAACCGAAGGGCTTCGTGACGACACCGATGGTGAGCGCGCCGATGGACTTGGCGATGCGGGCGACGACGGGTGCGCCTCCGGTGCCCGTTCCGCCGCCTTCTCCGGCGGTGACGAAGACCATGTCGGCCCCGGCGAGAGCCTCTTCGATCTCCTCGGCGTGGTCCTCGGCGGCGCGACGGCCAACCTCCGGATCCGCTCCGGCGCCGAGGCCGCGGGTGAGGTCGCGACCGACGTCGAGCTTGACGTCGGCGTCGCTCATCAGCAGCGCCTGGGCATCCGTGTTGATAGCTATGAACTCAACCCCACGGAGGCCAAGTTCGATCATGCGGTTGACGGCGTTGACGCCGCCACCGCCGATACCGACAACCTTGATTACGGCAAGATAGTTCTGATTATTTGACACGTCCGGCCTCCGGGTGGAACTCTAAACCTCTAGTCGAGGCTTAAAGTTATGCTGAGTATGCAATTCCTTATTCGAAGTTAGGCGCGCTCAGTCACCGACTGGGGACGCGGTGAGGCGTGTCGCGAAGAAACACGGGTCATTTTTTCCCCACCGCTGTGGCACGGTCGACGCTCAGCGGATGACGGCGCTGTCCGGCGAAGACACGTCGTATTCCCTGACGTCGTCGACCGGATGCCCGACCATGAGCGCTCCAAGCACGACGGCCTTGTAATCGCTCTTTTCCGCGCTCCCCCAGACGACACGGGCGCCGCCCTTGAGGGTGAGGGTGACGTCGTCCTTCGTCGCGGCGTTCACCGTTCGGAGCTGGGTACGGATGCCGACGGGCAGCGACGACACCACGGCCGACGCCGCCGCGAATCCGCTGGTGCCGACCTGCGCGGAAATGGCCGGATATCCCTTGATCGGTTCGTCGCCGCTCTCGATCACGACGCCGGCCGCGTCGACCAGGATGAATCCACCGCCGGCCGGGATGACGCCGATCGGCTCGCGTTCGACAATTCGCACGACGATGGTCCCTGGCGGTCGGCTCTCAACGACGTAGCTGCGGATGAGCCGAAAGCGGGACAGGTCGCTGCGCACGGCAGTGAAGTCGATCAGCGGCAGCGGGGTTCCCAGTTGCCCGCCGAGGGCGGCCCGCACCTGCTCGGCCGACACCCGCTTGGCCCCGACGACCTCGATCGTGCGCAGCGCCATCAGCGGCGAGTAGGCACCGGCCAGCACGAAGCCAACCAGCGCGAGGAGGGTGCCGATGGAAACGAGCCAGGTTGTGCGGCGGCGGCGGGATCGCCAGGTGAACCGGCGCACCTCCTCGCGCTCGTACTGCTTCCGGGCGCGTTTGGCTCCGCGGAGTTTCTTGCGCGCGGCAGCCGGGGTCAGCGCCGGGGTTTCGGTTGTCCGGTCGTCGGAGTTTCCCAGGTCGCCCGGCGTCAGACCGGCCTCTGTCGGGAGGTTGGATGCCTGCTCGGACGGCCGCAGAGGGGATATGGGGGCGAGCGTGGCGGGTTCTGGCTGCAGTATCCCGATCGGCTCCGTTACGGCGCTGCTGCACGCGTCCGGGTTGCTCGGCGCGCGGTGACCGGACGCGGGGGTCCGTGCCGCGGGGCGCTCCGGGCGGCCGGGAGCGGCCGGTGGCCGCGGCGCCGGGCGGTGTTCGAAGCCGGCGGGCCGCTTCATGCCCCGCGCGTCATTCGCGCGCCCGGCCGAGGGACTCGAGCAGCTGTGGCACGATCCGGTAGACGTCGCCGCAGCCGAGGGTGACGACGAAGTCGCCCTCCCTGGCGATCGAGGCGAGGTAGTCGGCGGCATCCTGCCAGTCGGGCACGAATGCGACGTGCGCCGGATCCCGGAACCGTTCGGAGACGAGTGCGCCGGTGACGCCGGGAACCGGGTCCTCGCGGGCGCCGT
>JBDTAA010000180.1:0-9947 GCA_039924805.1 Cryobacterium sp. | reverse complement strand
GCCGGGTGTGTCGGTATTCGCGACCATGTGACTGTCACATGAGCTGTCACATGAGCTGTCACATGAGCTGTCACATGGCGTGCCACCTGCGCTCGGTAGACGGTGCGACACTCCACCCGGCGGCTATGGCACGGGGATGGCCCGAGCGTGCATACTGATTCTGCGATCACAGTTGTGACCGTGCACATTCAACCAAGGCCTACCGTGACGATGGATCCGCCCAAGGGGCACGCCCCCAGCATCCGGGATGTCGCGCGCCTCGCCGGAGTTTCTCACCAGACCGTGTCGCGGGTGCTCAACAACCATCCCAGCCTCCGTGATGCCACCAGGGCGCGCGTGCTGGAGGTGATGGAAGAGCTGCAATACCGGCCCAACCGTGCGGCCAGGGCGCTCTCCAAGGGCCGCTCGCGCACGATCGGCGTGCTGTCGGCGTCGAGCTCGCAGTACGGTCCGGCCAGCAGCGTCGCCGCCATCGAGGATGCGGCCAGGGAAGCCGGCTACTACGTGAGCACGGCCATCCTGAGGGCGGTGGACCCGGAGTCGATCGAGGCCGCCCTCGATCACCTGATCTACCAGTCCGTCGAAGGCATCGTCGTGATAGCCCCGCAGGTGCGCGTCTTCGACGTGCTCGACCGGATGTCGGTCGACGTCCCCTGGGTCGGCCTGCAGTCCACGGGCCGGTCTCGGCATCCTGCGCTCTCGGTGGACCAGGTCGCCGGCGCCCGCATGGCCACGCGGCACCTGATCGACCTCGGACACCAGGAGATCATCCACCTCGCCGGTCCGCAGGACTGGATGGAGGCCGAGGCGAGGATGCGCGGCTTCCTCGACGAGATCGACAGTGCGGAGCTGCGCACCCACCCCCCGATCCTCGGCGACTGGACGGCGGACTTCGGCTACTTCGCCGGTCGGGAGCTGATCCGGCAACGCGATTTCTCGGCCGTTTTTGCGGCGAATGACCTGATGGCGCTCGGGTTGCTGCACGCACTCCGCGACGGCGGGGTAAGCGTGCCCGGCGACGTGAGCGTGGTCGGCTTCGACGACATCCCGATCGCCAGCCACGCCTGGCCCCCACTGTCGACCGTGCACCAGGACTTCGCGGAGATCGGGCGGCGAGCCGTCGGTAACCTCCTCGCCGAGGTGCGCGGCGATGCAATCGAGAGCAACGCCGTCGAGCCGATCCTGTCGCGGCTGGTCGTTCGGGAATCCACCGGGCTCGCCCCCGCGACGCGCGCGCCGTTACCCAAGCGTTACTAAACCCGGCTTGACAGCACCGCGGGCCGAGGGCACGATTGACCTCGATGTGAACGGTCACACGGAGTGGTCCTGTTCGTCACAAATTCATTAACCGCGCGACATCGAGGTCAAGCTAGTGTTCAATTGCCATCGTTCCAGCGGCCGTATCCGCGCTGCGGTCCTGGGGGATGCCCACACTGGCCACGGGTGCAAGGAGTACACAGATGTCGACTAAACCCACGATCCTGGAAATGCGATCGATCACCAAGGAATTCCCCGGGGTAAAGGCCCTCGCGGATGTGTCCCTCACCGTGAAGGCCGGGGAGGTACACGCGATTTGCGGCGAGAACGGGGCCGGCAAGTCGACGCTCATGAAGGTTCTCTCCGGGGTATACCCGCACGGCACCTACACCGGCGACATCATCTTCCAGGGCCAGAATGTGCGCTTCAAGGACATCCGCGCCAGCGAAGCGGCCGGAATCGCGATCATCCACCAGGAGCTCGCACTCATTCCCGAGCTGTCGATCACAGAGAACATCTTCCTCGGCAACGAGATCCTCACCCGGTTCGGCGGGATCGACTGGCCGGCCTCCAAACGCCGGGCGATCGAGTTGCTCGCCCGGGTCGGCCTGCGTGAAGACCCCGACACCACCGTCAAACACCTCGGCGTGGGCAAGCAGCAGCTGATCGAGATCGCCAAGGCGCTCAACAAGTCGGTCAAGTTGCTGATCCTGGACGAGCCGACGGCGGCGCTGAATGAGGCCGACTCGCAGCACCTGCTCGACCTGATCCGGGGCCTCAAGGGCAAGGGGATCAGCTCGATCATCATCTCCCACAAGCTCAACGAGATCGAGGTCGTCGCCGATTCGATCACGATCATCCGCGACGGCAAGGCGATCGAGACTCTCGACATCGTCGCCGACGGTGTCAACGAGGACCGCATCATCCGCGGGATGGTTGGCCGGAGCCTGGAGAGCCGTTTCCCGGATCGAACACCCAAAATCGGAGACGTGCTCTTCGAGATCCGCGACTGGACGGTGCAGCATCCGCAGGATCCCGAGCGTCTCGTTGCCAAACAGTCCAGCTTGAACGTCCGTCGGGGCGAAATCGTGGGCATCGCCGGCCTGATGGGGGCCGGGCGCACGGAGCTTGCGATGAGTGTCTTCGGGCGTTCCTACGGCAACTTCCTGGGCGGGCGCATGTTCAAGGACGGCAAGGAAATTGAAGTTCGCAACGTCGCGGAGGCGATCTCGCACGGGATCGCCTACGTGAGCGAAGACCGCAAGGCGCTCGGGCTCAACCTGCTCGATGACGTGAAGCGGTCGATCGTGTCGGCCAAGCTCTCAAAGATCTCGCGCGGCCCCGTCGTCGACGATTCCCAGGAGTTCGCGATCGCCGAGGGCTACCGCAAGAGCCTGCGGATCAAGACCCCGAGTGTCGACGCCGGGGTGAGCAAGCTCTCGGGCGGCAACCAGCAGAAGGTTGTGCTCGCCAAGTGGATGTTCACCGATCCCGACCTGCTGATCCTGGATGAGCCAACCCGAGGCATCGACGTCGGCGCGAAATACGAGATCTACGGGATCATTCAGGAGCTCGCCGCGCAGGGCAAGGGCGTGATCCTGATCTCGTCAGAGCTGCCGGAGCTCCTCGGGCTCGTCGACCGGATCTACACGATCTTTGAGGGCTCGATCACCGATTGCATCCCGGCCGACGAGGCCGACCCAGAGACACTCATGAAGAGTATGACCTCCGCTAAGAAGAGAGTGACGAGCAAATGAGCACAGACACGAAACCCGCCCAGAGCAGGTTTGCTGAGCTGAAGAAGGTTCTCGGCGGCGGGCAATCCAACGCTCGCCAGTTCGGTATCCTCTTCAGCCTTATCGCCATCGTGCTGTTCTTCCAGGTCCTGACCGGGGGTCTCACCCTCTCGCCCGGCAACCTGATCAACCTGGTCAGCCAGTACTCCTACATCCTGATTCTCGCCATTGGCATGGTCATGGTCATCATCGCCGGCCACATCGACCTCTCGGTCGGATCCGTCGCCGCATTTGCCGGGATTCTCGTTGCCACGTCTATGCAGGACTGGAACTTCCCGTGGCCGGTCGCCATCCTGTTCGGACTGGTCGTCGGCGCACTGATCGGCGCCTGGCAGGGGTTCTGGGTCGCCTACATCGGCGTTCCGGCCTTCATCGTTACCCTCGCGGGCATGCTCATCTGGCGCGGCGGCAACCAGCTCATCGGAAACGCCAACACGGTGCCGGTGCCCAAAGACTTCACGTACATCGGGGCGGGCTACCTTCCGGAAATCGGCCCGGTCACCGGCTACAACAACCTGACGTTGCTCCTGGGGCTTGCCATCGCGGTGATCGTTGTTGTGATGGAATTCCGCGCCCGACGCGTGCAGCATGCCATGGGCTCCGCCGTTGTTCCCCTGTGGGTCAGCCTCGTCAAGGTGGGTCTGCTGGATGCTGTCATCATCTACGCCACCCTGCTGTTCGCCGGCGGCCGCGTGGGGACGAGCTTCCCGGTGTCGGGAATCATCCTCGGCGTGCTGGTGCTGTTCTACAGCTTCGTCACCCGCAACACGATCTTCGGCCGGCACGTCTACGCGGTCGGCGGCAACAGGCTGGCCGCCGAACTGTCCGGGGTCAAGTCCCGGCGGGTCAACTTCCTGGTCATGATGAACATGTCGATCCTGGCCGCCCTCGCCGGCATGATCTTTGTCGCCCGCTCGGTGGCCTCCGGCCCTCAGGACGGACTCAGTTGGGAGCTCGACGCGATCGCCGCCGTGTTCATCGGCGGGGCTGCGGTCTCCGGCGGCATCGGCACGGTGGTCGGCTCGATCATCGGTGGCCTGGTGATGGCCGTGCTGAACAACGGCCTGCAGCTGCTGGGCGTCGGATCCGACCTCGTGCAGATCATCAAGGGGCTCGTCCTGCTGGTGGCGGTCGGCGTCGACGTCTGGAACAAGAGCCAGGGCCGCCCGTCGATCATCGGCTACCTCACCCGCAACCGAAAGACCGCCGAGCAGCCGGAAGAGCCTCCCATGGTCGTCCCCACCTCGGGCACACCGGACACGGCTCGTCCCGCGGACCTTCCCTGATTCCCTCGCACCACCTCCCCCCGCACCACCTTCAACCCACAGAAAGAGAATGACAATGCGCAAACTCGCAATCACGACCACCGCCATCGCGGCCGTCGCGCTCCTGGCCCTCTCGGGCTGCTCGAGCCGCGCGGACACGGGCACGGGCACAGGCACGGGCGATGCCGCCGGTTTCGCGGCGGACTCAAGCATCGGTGTGGCACTGCCCTCGAAGACGTCAGAGAACTGGGTTCTCGCCGGAGGCCTCTTCGAAGACGGACTCAAGGAAGCCGGATTCAAGGGCGACGTGCAGTACGCCGGCGCCTCGACCACAGTGAAGGACCAGCAGGAGCAGATCTCGGCCATGGTCACCCGCGGTGCCAAGGTCGTCATCATCGGCGCTGCAGACGGTGGTCAGCTGGGTACCCAGGTCAAGGCCGCCCACGACGCCGGCGCGATCGTGATCGCCTACGACCGTCTCATCCTGAACACCGAGGATGTCGACTACTACGTTGCCTACGACAACTTCAAGGTCGGCGAGCTCCAGGGCCAGGCGCTGCTGGACGGTCTCGCCGCCAAGGGCGCTGGGCCGTACAACATCGAGCTGTTCTCAGGCTCGTCGGACGACGCGAACGCCCCGGTCTTCTTCAATGGCGCGATGAGCATCCTGCAGCCGAAGATCGACGACGGAACCCTGGTTGTCGGTTCGGGCCAGACGGACATCAAGCAGACGGCAACCGCCGGATGGAAGGCTGAGAACGCGCAGAGCCGCATGGACGCGTTGCTGACCAGCACCTATGGCTCCAAGTCGATCGACGGAGTCCTCTCCCCGAACGACACGCTGGCCCGCGCGGTCATCACCTCGGTGAAGGCCGCCGGCAAGCCGATCCCGGTCGTCACCGGTCAGGACTCCGAGGTCGAGTCGGTCAAGTCGATCATGGCCGGCGAGCAGTACTCCACCATCAACAAGGACACCCGCGCCCTGGTGGCGAAGGCCATCGACATGGTCAAGGTCCTTCAGGAGGGCGGAACGCCCGAGGTCAACGACACCAAGTCGTACGACAACGGCGTGAAGGTCGTTCCCGCGTTCCTGCTCGACCCGGTCATCGTGACCAAGGAAAACGCGGCCGAGGCATACGCCAACGACCCGAACCTGGAGCCGCTCACCAAGTAGCAGAAGCCACACCGGCTGGGCCGTCCTCCGCACGCGGGGGGCGGCCCCTTTCGTGCGCCCCGCGTTCGCCCCCGGCGCATGTTCTGGAGCGCGGCGAACGTTCTACCGTGAGCCTGCTTCCGCAACCTGCGCCGCCGCCACGACGGGCGCACGCGGGGGGCGGCACCGCAGCCGGCCGCCTACGACTCGTTGTCCACATCGACGGAAGGGTTTCCAGCATGCAGGAGCTCTGGAGAGGTCGTGTACACGGAGAAACGCCGTGAGGATGCCCTGCGCGAGCACGTGACCAGCTTCAACCGCTGGGATTGGGATACCGCCTTCTCGCCGCGGTTGTTCCACGACTTCCTGACCGAGCATGGGATGCCGCGCGCGTGAAACGGGAGGGCGCTATCGGTGCGTGGCGGACGCGACACGCCGCCGTGAATTCCACAGGCAAACCGACTACCCCCTTTCGGGCTGTGGATAACTTCCGGCGGCGCCGCGGAAAATGGCGGAACAGGACCGAGCGAAGCTGTGCAGAACCGGTGGAATGTCGGTGGATAACCACATAATTGTAATTACTGTATGTAGTGGCCGCCCCTCGGCAGAATCACTAGATGTAGTATTAGAGGAGCGGATCGGCACATATGCCGAACACCGGAATCCACACCTTTTGAGCAACGAGAGAGGCCCCCAGCGATGGCAATCACGGTCTACACAAAGCCTTCCTGCGTGCAGTGCACGGCGACCTACCGTGCCCTGGACAACAAGGGCATCGAGTACGAGATCCTCGACCTCTCGGTCGACGAGAACGCGCTCGAGGCGGTCAAGGCTTTGGGCTACCTGCAGGCTCCCGTTGTCATCACCGATGAGGACCACTGGTCGGGTTTCCGCCCAGACAAGATCAACGAGCTGGCAGCGCGCATCGCGTAGAACCGTCTCAATCGCCCCAGCTCTCCACCACCGAGGAGGTGCATGATGACCGAGCTCGTTTACTTCTCCAGCATTTCCGGCAACACACGCCGATTCGTGGAGAAGCTGGGCCGTCCCGCCGCACGCATCCCTCTCTATGCCAGGGATGAGCCGCTCCGGGTGGAAGAGCCCTACGTGCTCTGCGTCCCGACCTACGGCGGGGGCGACAACGGGGGTGCGGTACCCAAGCAGGTGATCCGGTTCCTCAACGATGAGAAGAATCGCTCACTCATCCGGGGAGTGATCGGCGCCGGCAACACGAATTTCGGCGAGGCCTTCTGCCTCGCCGGGGACATCATCGCCGCCAAGTGCAAGGTTCCCCACCTCTATCGATTTGAAGTATTCGGAACTCCGGATGATGTGCGCATCGTCCACGAAGGATTGGAAACATTTTGGAAGCAACAGCCGTGAAATCAACACCGCAGGCCACGACGGCCGGCGCCGAGATGGACTATCACTCCCTCAACGCCATGCTCAACCTCTACGGTCCGAACGGAGAAATCCAGTTCGACAAGGACCGCGAGGCAGCGCGGGAATACTTCCTGCAGCACGTCAACCAGAACACGGTGTTCTTCCACTCGCTGCGCGAACGCCTCGACTACCTGGTCGAGAAGGAATACTACGAGCAGGCCGTTCTCGACATGTACTCGTTCGAGTTCATCACGAAGCTCAACGACCTGGCCTACTCGAAGAAGTTCCGCTTCCAGACCTTCCTCGGTGCCTTCAAGTACTACACCTCGTACACGCTGAAGACGTTCGACGGCAAGCGCTACCTCGAGCGCTTCGAGGACCGCGTCGTGATGACGGCCCTCGGCCTCGCCCAGGGCGACGAGAAGCTCGCGGTATCGCTCGTCGAGGAGATCATCGCCGGCCGGTTCCAGCCGGCCACCCCGACGTTTCTCAACTCGGGCAAGGCGCAGCGCGGCGAACTCGTTTCCTGCTTCCTGCTGCGCATCGAAGACAACATGGAATCGATTTCTCGCGCCATCAACTCCTCGTTACAGCTGTCCAAGCGCGGCGGCGGCGTCGCGTTGCTGCTCACCAACATCCGTGAGTCCGGCGCGCCGATCAAGCAGATCGAGAACCAGTCCAGTGGCATCATCCCCGTGATGAAGCTGCTTGAAGACTCATTCAGCTACGCCAACCAGCTCGGCGCCCGCCAGGGTGCCGGCGCCGTGTACCTGCACGCGCACCACCCCGACATCATGCGATTCCTCGACACGAAGCGTGAGAATGCCGACGAAAAGGTGCGCATCAAGACGCTGTCCCTCGGCGTTGTCGTTCCGGACATCACCTTCGAGCTGGCGAAGAAGGACGAGGACATGTACCTGTTCTCGCCCTACGACGTCGAGCGCGTCTACGGCGTGCCGTTCGCCGACATTTCGGTCAGCGAGAAGTACCACGAGATGGTCGACGACCCGCGCATCAAGAAGTCGAAGATGAAGGCACGCGACTTCTTCCAGACGCTCGCCGAGATCCAGTTCGAGTCCGGCTACCCGTACATCATGTTCGAGGACACCGTCAACGCGGCGAACCCGATCAAGGGCCGCATCAACATGTCGAACCTGTGCTCGGAAATCCTCCAGGTCGCCACCCCGACGACCTACAACGAGGACCTGTCGTACGACCAGGTCGGTAAGGACATCTCCTGCAACCTCGGGTCGATGAACATCGCCCTGGCGATGGACTCGCCCGACTTCGGACACACCGTTGAGACCGCGATCCGCGGCCTCAACGCGGTGTCGGAGCAGAGCCACATCCGGTCGGTGCGTTCGATCGAAGACGGCAACGACAAGTCGCACGCCATCGGCCTCGGTCAGATGAACCTGCACGGCTACCTCGCCCGTGAGCGCGTCTACTACGGCAGCGAAGAGGGCATCGACTTCACCAACATGTACTTCTACACGGTGGTGTTCCACGCGCTGCGTGCGTCGAACCAGCTCGCCATTGAGCGCGGACATGCCTTCGACGGCTTCGAGGACTCGACCTACGCGTCCGGCGCGTTCTTCGACAAGTACACCGACCAGGCGTGGACGCCCGCGACCCCACGGGTCTCCGAGCTGTTCGAGACCTCCGCCGTGGCAATCCCGACCCAGGCCGACTGGGCCGAGCTGAAAGCTTCGATCATGGAGCACGGAATCTACAACCAGAACCTGCAGGCCGTGCCGCCGACCGGGTCGATCTCCTACATCAACAACTCGACGTCGTCGATCCACCCGATCGCCTCCAAGATCGAGATCCGCAAGGAAGGCAAGCTCGGCCGCGTCTACTACCCGGCGCCGTTCCTCACGAACGACAACCTGGGCTACTACCAAGACGCCTACGAGATCGGCGCCGAGAAGATCATCGACACGTATGCCGCGGCAACGCAGCACGTTGACCAGGGCCTGTCGCTGACGCTGTTCTTCAAGGACACCGCCACCACCCGCGACATCAACAAGGCGCAGATCTACGCCTGGCGCAAGGGCATCAAAACGATCTACTACATCCGTCTCCGCCAGCTCGCGCTGGAAGGCACGGAGGTTGACGGATGCGTCAGCTGCATGCTCTAACCAGCTGACCGGACACGCTCGACCACCGACTAAGGAAAACACCATGATTGACAAGCTCAAGCTCGTCTCCCACGTTGACGCGATCAACTGGAACAAGATCGAAGACGAAAAAGACGTGGAGGTCTGGAACCGCCTCGTCAACAACTTCTGGCTGCCGGAGAAGATCCCGCTGTCCAACGACGTGCAGTCCTGGAACACGCTCACCCCGGTCGAGCAGCAGCTCACCATGCGCGTGTTCACCGGCCTGACCCTGCTCGACACGATCCAGGGCACGGTCGGCGCCGTCTCGCTCATCCCGGATGCGATCACCCCGCACGAGGAGGCCGTGTACACGAACATCGCGTTCATGGAGTCGGTGCACGCCAAGAGCTACTCGTCGATCTTCTCCACCCTGTGCTCCACGAAAGAGATCGACGAGGCCTTCCGCTGGTCGACCGAGAATGTGAACCTTCAGAAGAAGGCTTCCATCGTCATGGACTACTACACCGGCGACGACCCCCTCAAGCGCAAGGTCGCCTCGACCCTGCTGGAGTCGTTCCTGTTCTACTCGGGCTTCTACCTGCCGATGTACTGGTCGAGCCGCGCCAAGCTCACGAACACGGCCGACCTCATCCGCCTCATCATCCGGGACGAAGCGGTGCACGGCTACTACATCGGCTACAAGTACCAGAAGGGGCTCGAGGCGGCCACCCAGGAACGCCGCGACGAGATGAAGGACTACACCTTCAACCTCGTCTACGAGCTGTACGAGAACGAGGTGCAGTACACGCAGGACCTCTACGACGAGGTCGGCCTCACCGAGGACGTCAAGAAGTTCCTGCACTACAACGCCAACAAGGCCCTGATGAACCTCGGTTACGAGGCCATCTTCCCCAAGGACGTCTGCGACGTGAACCCGGCGATTTTGTCGGCCCTGTCGCCGAACGCCGACGAGAACCACGACTTCTTCAGC
>JBDTAA010000179.1:0-7209 GCA_039924805.1 Cryobacterium sp. | reverse complement strand
CGAGCATGCCCCAGTCGTGCAGGCCCTCGGCGATGACGGCCATGGCGGCGTGGTGAAAGTCGGTGAAGGTGTTGCCAGGACGCACCGCGCCGATGCCCGCCTCATGGGCGGCCTGCACGAGGTCGTGCACGGCACGCTGCGGGGCGCTGAACGATCCGCTGATCGGGAAGGTGCGGGTCACATCGGAGGTATAAAAGGTTCGAGTCTCGACGCCGGCATCGAGCAGGAGCAGGTCGCCGTCGCGCACCGGGCCGTCATTGCGCGTCCAGTGCAGCACCGGCGCGTGCTCGCCGGCCGCGACGATCGTGCGGTAACCCGTGGCGTTGCCCAGCGTTCGCGCTGTGCGGTCGAAGGTCCCCTGCAGCCAACGTTCGCCGCCGCCCTCGGTGGCCCGGCGCAGTTCCGCTGCGACGGCGGCGAAGCCTTCGACGGTGGCGTCGACGGCGTAGCGCAGCTGGCCGATCTCCCAGTCGTCTTTGATCAGGCGCAGCTCGGAGAGGCTCCGGGCCAGCTCCGCCGACGGCGTGAAGGCGGGGGAGATGTCGAGCAGGCCGGATGCGGCGCTCGGCCGCCCGGCCGAGCGAGTTGCCTGTCCGGCGGCCTTCCTCAAAACCGTACCCATGGCCTCCAGGCTCTGAACGGGCACCCCGAGGGTCTCCGACCACTCGTGCAGCGATGGGGATCCGCCCATCCAGAGTTCGCTGCGCTCGCGCTCGCTGAGGTACCCGGGGTGGGCGGCCGTCACCGGTTCGGTGAGGAAGAGCACGCTGTCGTGCCCGCCGGCGCGCGGGAACATGACCAGCACGGCATCCGGTGAGGAGCACCCGGTGAGCCAGAGGAAGTTGCTGTCGGCGCGGAAGGGGAAGAACTCGTCGTCGTTGCGGAGCATGGCCGCCCCGGCGGACACCACCAACAGCGTGCCCGGCCAGGCGGCCGAGAGGCGCTCGCGGTGACCGGCCGCGGCCGCGGCGGCGCCGGGGGTGAGTCGCGGTGCACGGTCGGGCACGCCCCATCCCTCGGACATCCGCCGCAGGAAGTCCGCATTCTCTTTCAGCGCGGGTAGTCGACCGGCTTGCGTCTGCGCAACCGGGTTGGGGGTGATGGTCATCGTGCGCCTCCGCGTTCGTCGAGCATGGTGAAGAGTCGTTCGGCCACAACGGAACCGTGCAGGCCGTCGTGCTCGAACTCGTTGGTGATCCAGGCGGTGATGCCACCGACTTCGGCAGCGGTCGCCCGGGACAACCCCGAGTCGACGTACATATCGTCGTCATAAACGGCCGCGAGGATGGGAACCTCGTTACCGGCCAGTCGCGGACGGTCGTACAGAGGCGAGTGGTGCTCTGTCGCCGCCAGCGCCTCCGCCGCCGCCCGGAAGGGGCGCAGCGAGCGGATTTCGTCGAACATCCACGGGTACATCATCTCGCCGGTGAAGGCGAGTGGGCGCCGGGCCGGGTCGAATGAGGGATGCCGCGCACGCTCGCGCTCGGCGGCCCACGCCGTTGGCGCGCCGCCCTCCGCGTAGATGCTCTCCTGCATGATCGCGAAGAGCGGGTTGTCGGAGAAGCTGGTGCGGGCCATCACCTGGGCGAGGAAGGTGTCGGAGAGGCCGCGTTCGGCGGGGCTCTCGCCGAGGAAGGCCTCGTCGAAGAGCCAATGCAGGCGCTCGGCGCCCGGCCCCATGCCGAGATCCAGGCCGAGGCTCTGCAACCGGCGTACGCTCAGACGATCTCCGTCGGGCAATCGCGTGTCGTTGGCCTCGATGTGGTCGGCAACGGCTGCGATCCGGGCTTCGTCGTGCGGGTAGCGCTCGTAGAAGCGGGCGGTCTTCGCCTGCACCCGGGGATAGGTGAGCTGGTAGGTGCGCTCGGCGGAGGGGTGCACGCTGGCCAGCCCGCCCGCGATGAAGCATGCGGCCAGGGCCTCGGGCGCGGTCGAGAGGTAGCTGAGCGTGATGAAGCCGCCGTAGCTCTGGCCGAGAGTCTGCCACTGCACGCCGCCGAAGACACTGTGCCGAAGGTGCTCGAGGTCGCGCACGATCGAGTCGGCGCGGAAATGCAACAGGTGGGCGGCCGCGGCGGCGGGATCGGCGAAGGCGGAGATCTGGTCGGCCTGCACCCGGCTGCTCCGACCGGTGCCGCGCTGGTCGAAGAGGATGACGCGAAAGCGCTTGAGGGCAGCGCCCAGCCAGCCGTCCCGGTTCGTCGGTCGCGGAGACTTGCCGCCGGGCCCGCCCTGAAGGTAGACGAGCAGCGGCAACGCCTCGGAGCGTCGTACCGGATCGACGACCTCGCGGGCGAAGATCTCGATTTGCGCGCCATCCGGGTCAGACCAGTCCAGTGGCACGGCCACCCGGTGCTCGCGCATGTGCATGCCGGGAATGGTGTACTCGGCACTCAGCATGGTGGTCTCCTCTTGATTGGAGTGCGACGGGAGGTCGGCGTGTGCCGGGGCTCGGCGTGTGAACTATGGCGTGTGACATTCCACCATGTCACAAGACGCGCGGGAATAGGATTCCCCCGTCACGGGTTCGCTAAGATATCCATGCAAACGTATTGAAATGAGAGGCTGGAAATGCAGTTCGGAATCTTCACGGTCGGGGACATCACCATCGACCCGACCACCGGTCGCGCCCCGACCGAGCACGAGCGCATAACGGCGATGGTCACCATCGCCAAAAAGGTCGAAGAGGTGGGACTGGATGTCTTCGCCACCGGCGAGCATCACAACCCGCCCTTCGTGCCCTCGTCGCCGACCACCCTGCTGGGCTTCATCGCTGCGCAGACCGAGCGAATCGTGCTGTCCACGGCGACCACGCTGATCACGACCAACGACCCGGTGAAGATCGCCGAGGACTACGCGATGCTGCAGCACCTGGCGGAAGGTCGCGTCGACCTCACCCTGGGCCGCGGCAACACCGGTCCCGTCTACCCGTGGTTCGGCCAGGACATCCGGCAGGGACTTCCGCTCGCCCTCGAGCACTACGCGCTGCTGCGCCGACTCTGGCGCGAGGACTCCGTGGACTGGTCGGGGGAGTTCCGCACCCCGCTGCAGGGTTTCCAGTCGACGCCGCGCCCGCTGGACGGCGTGCCGCCCTTCGTCTGGCACGGCAGCATCCGCAGCCCCGAGATCGCCGAGCAGGCCGCCTTCTACGGCGACGGATTCTTCGCCAACAACATCTTCTGGCCCAAGGAGCACTACATGAAGCTCATCGGCTACTACCGCCAGCGCTTCGAGCACTACGGTCACGGCGCGGCCGAGCAGGCCATCGTCGGCCTCGGCGGCCAGGTCTTCATGCGGGCGAACTCGCAGGACGCCGTGCGGGAATTCCGCCCGTACTTCGACAACGCCCCGGTGTACGGGCACGGGCCCAGCCTCGAGGAATTCACCGCGCAGACCCCGCTGACCGTCGGCAGTCCACAGGAGGTCATCGACCGCTACGCCGGCATGCGCGACCACTTCGGCGACTACCAGCGCCAGCTGTTCCTGATGGACCACGCCGGTCTGCCGCTGAAGACCGTGCTCGAACAGCTCGACATCCTCGGCGAGGAGGTCGTTCCCGTGCTGCGCAGGGAGCTCGCGAAGAATCGCCCGGCTGGCGTGCCCGATGCTCCCACCCACGCCTCGCTCAGGGCTGCCACCGAGGCCGCCGCTCTCCCCGACAGGCACCTGGCGTGACGCTCCGCAGGATCGCCGTCGTTTCGGCGGGGCTCAGCCAGCCGTCATCCACCCGGATGCTGGCCGACAGGCTCGCCGCTGCGACTGTCACCCGGCTCGCCGACGATGGCATCGAGACCGTGGTCGAGACCATCGAACTGCGCGGCATCGCCACGGACGTGGTCAACAACATGCTCACCGGCTTCCCAAGCCCGAAGCTGGAGGCGGCGATCGAGGCCGTCACGGGCGCGGACGGGCTGATCGCCGTCACCCCGATCTTCACGGCCAGCTACAGCGGCCTGTTCAAGTCGTTCTTCGACGTCCTGGACAACCAGTCCCTCACCGGCATGCCCGTGCTGATCGGGGCGACGGCCGGCACTGCGCGGCATTCCCTCGCGCTCGACTTCGCGCTGCGGCCCATGTTCACCTATCTGCACGCCGTCGTCGTGCCGACGGCGGTCTTCGCAGCGTCGGAGGACTGGGGGAGCGGGGGCGCCCTGGTGAAGACCCTGCCGGACCGGATCGACCGCGCCGCAGGCGAGCTCGCCGCGCTGGTCGCCGTTTCGGACCGGTCACGGCGGGTCAGGGACCCGTTCCAGCTTGCGGCGGGTTTGGGTCTGACCGGGGGACGCTGACCTCGCCGGCCGGCGTCGTCACTCCGCGGCGGACCCATACCAAATTTTCTCGATTTCTACAACACCACGGAGTCAAGAAGTCGTACAATTTTCGTAGTGTGGGGGGCGATCGAGCCCACTCGGGCAATGAGGATTTCGGGCCAAGAGGATTGCCATGCACAGGCCGGAGAAAACGCACGCCGCACCGCACCACCTGTGGTCGGGCCGCTGGTTGATCGTGTCAAGCATGGGTGTGTTGATCGCCCTGGTGCTGGTACTGGCCACCCCAGGCGTCAGCCACGCGGCCGTATCGATCTCCCAGGCGTCGGTCAGCGCGGGCCGACTGCGAATCGAGGGGACCGCGGCAGCAAACCGATCCATCACCGTCGACGGCGTATCCATGACCACCAGTGACGGCAGCGGACGCTTCAAGATCGACAGGTCCGGTTACACGCCGCCGGCCGACTGCACCGTGGATGTCAACGACAACTCCGCGACCGCCGTCGTCGCCACCCTGTCCGGCTGCACGCCATCCGCTCCGCCACCTCCTACCGGTCCGGCCGCACCAACCCTGGTTTCCCCCGCCAGTGGGGCCGGCGTCACCACGCCATTCAGCATCTCCTGGTCCCAGGTGCTTGATCCCGCGGCCATCAACGGCGGCTACAACTGGCAGATCAGTGCATCCTCCACCTTCTCGCCGCTGGCCCAGAACAATTCGACGGCGCCGAACACCACGCAGGCCACCATCAGCGGCCTGGCCAACGGCACCTATTTCTGGCGCGTGCAGGCCGTTGACAGCCAGCTCAATTCCAGTAGTTTCTCCTCCGCTAGCAACGTCGTCGTTACCAGCAGCACAACCGGCCAGCCCGGCACGTCCGTGCTCAGCCTGCCGCCCTACGGCAGCTCCTTCCATCCCTTCGAAAGCTTCGGGTTCAGTTGGACCGCGGCCGACCGCGCCGTGAAATACGAACTCCTGGCCTCCAAGGATTCAACGTTCCCCGCCGGCTCGATCAAGATCGACAACATCGCGACCACCTCAACCGGACTGACAATCGGCGACTTCTGCAACGGCTGCGAGCAGGGCACCTACTTCGCGAAAGTGACCGCTCTTGACGCCAACGGCAACCGTGGGCTGCCGTCAAACAGCGTCTCCTTCACCATCTCCTACACGGCACCGCTGCCACCCCCGCCCACGTCACTGTCTCCTGCCAACGGCGCCACGGTTACGCTTCCGGTCACCCTGGACTGGAGCGACGTCCCCAACCCACAGGACACCGGCTATGAAGTGGAGATATCCCGGAACGTCTCCTTCACCGACATCGAGGACCACATTCCGCAGATCACGCCGTCCGAACGCGTCGTGCTGTCGTTGACCTCCGGAACCAAGTTCTGGCGGGTCCGCTCCCACCAGGGCAACGCTTCCCCCACCACCGCGGCGGTGACGGACTGGTCCGCAGCACGTTCCTTCACCGTTCCCGCAGGTGCCGCAACTGTCCAGTCGGTCTGGCTCGGGGCCCCGCCCTGCCAGAACCCCTGCGCCGGCGCCGACACCCTGTTCAGTGGTCAGGAGATCGAAGGCTCCATCCAGCTGACGGCGGCGGCCCCCGCCGGGGGAGCAGTGGTCACCCTGACCAGCGCTCCAGCTGCGGGCGCCGGCCACCCCTCGTCCGTGACGGTTCCCGCCGGCACGGCCTTCGCCACCTTCCGGCTCGTCGCCGGAGAGGTGACGGTGGACACGCCGGTGACGCTCACGGCGGCGCTGGGCTCGTCGTCGTCGTCGTTCAATTTCTTGGTCATGCCGACCACCATTAAGCAGATCTCGTTCTGCTGCGACAGCACCGGCGGTCTCCCCGCGGACGCCTTCCTCTCCTTCACCGGAAAGGTGCCGACGGGTGGGCTGACGGTCAGCCTGTCCAGCAGCTCGCCGCTGGCAACGCCGCCGGCAACCGTGACGGCCCCGGCGGGCAGTTTTTCCCTGCCGGTGTCCATCCCCACCAGCGAAGTCAGCACCACCACCACCATCACCATTTCGGCAACCCTGAACGGAACCACGGTCTCGGCGCCGTTGAGGCTCTTCCCACAGGTGCCCCCCACCTCGGTCTCCCTGGACCGGACTGAAACCATCGGCGCAGGCGGCGCGACCGGCACGGTCCGGATCGCTGCCACCCAGGGGCACGCCGTGCAGATGGAGCTGACCAGCAGCCATCCGGACATCGCCCGGGTGCCGGCTTCCGCGCAGATCGGCAGTTTCGGCGTCGGCGGGTCGTTCACGGTCACCACCCAGGCGCCGGCCGTCTCGACTGTCGTGACAATCTCGGCTACAGGCGCCGGCGTCACCGTCTCGACGACGCTGACGGTGCACCCGGCGGGCGGGCCCGCTGCGTCCCTGACGGCGCTGGGCCTCAGTCCCGGCACCGTCACCGGCGGCAACCCGTCCACGGCCACGGTGACCCTTTCCTCGGCCGCGCCATCCGGCGGAGCCACCGTCAGCCTCACGAGCAGCAGCACTGTCGCGGGAGTGCCGGCAACCGTGATCGTACCTGCCGGATCCACAAGCGCCACCTTTGTGGTCACCACGCAGGCGGTGACCACCAGCACGACGGCTACGATTAGCGCCGCCTATGCCGGCGTCACCCGTACCGGCGTACTGACGGTCAACCCGGCTGCCGCCGCGGACACCGTGGCCGTTCAGACGGCCGTCTACGACGCCGCCAAACGCGTGCTTCAGGTGCAGGCGACGAGCACCAGTTCAACCGCCACCCTGAAGGTGTACGTCACCGCCTCCAACACCCTCATCGGCACCATGACCAACGACGGCGGCGGTCGCTACCGGGCACAGCTGAGCTCGTCGACCAACCCCCAGAACATCACCGTCAGGAGCAGCCTCGGCGGTTCGGCGTCCCGGGCCGTGACGCTGAAATAGGGCGCGGCTCGCCCTAGG
>JBDTAA010000178.1:0-2933 GCA_039924805.1 Cryobacterium sp. | reverse complement strand
GGAGGCCACCGTTGTAGGACAGCGCTGTGGCCGGCCTGCCGGCGATGTGGACCTGGCCCTCGGAAGCCGCGAGCCGCACCTCTAGTCGGCCATTGACGCTCCGCAACGACTTCGGCTCGACGAACTTTTCTCCGCCGGTCGGACGGATTGCGGATGTCCACGCTCCAGTGAGCCCGAGGCCGCCGGCGACCACACTGGCAGCGCCGATGCCGCCCAGCACGAGCGCGTTCCGCCGAGTGATGGGTTTCATCAGGCGTCCTCGCCGAGTACCTTCAGCCGTTCTCTGTATTCGTCCGCGTTCAGCTCACCCTTGGCCAGGCGTTCATCGAGGACCTGGCGCGCCGTGTTCCGTTCCCGGGGAGGCGAATCCAGCTCCGAGTTCCCGCGCGAACCACCCCGCTCGGCGGCGCCGAAAGCGCGCACGGCGACGATGACCAGGAGAATGACACCGACAAGCACGAGCAGGCCGATCGGCCACCCCCACCCCATGCTGAATCCGTTTCCCCACATCATGTTCGTTCTCCTTCAACGTCATCTCGGGTTCAACGTCATCTCGGGTCACTGTCATCTCGGGTCACTGTCATCTCGGGCGACTGCCGACCGGCGTGTTCCATTGACCCCAATGTACACCTATACCCCCAGGGGTAATCTGGGTACGGGCTGGACATCCGTCAGACGGCGGAGCGCTCGGCGGCGATGTGCCGGCCGGCCAACTCCGTCGGCCTACTCCGTCGGCCCACTCGGCCCACTCCGTCGGCTAGGAGCGCACCAGCCGGGCGATGGCGGCCGAGGCCTCCCGCATTTTGAGGTCGGCCTCTTCACCGCCGGCCGCGGCCGCATCCACGACGCAATGGTTCAGGTGGTCGTCGAGGAGGCCCAGCGCGACCGACTGGAGGGCGCTCGTCATCGCCGAGATCTGGGTCAGGATGTCGATGCAGTACTTCTCATCCGTGACCATGCCCTGCAGGCCGCGGGCCTGGCCCTCGATGCGACGCAGGCGCTTGATGTAGTCATCCTTGTTGGAGATGTACCCGTGATGATGGGTCACACTCTCCGTTTCGGTCGATGCATTCATGGTCCCACTATACCCCCAGGAGGTATCTGGGGTATAGTGGTCATAGGTACCCCTAGGGGGTAACCCCGATCGAAGGGACTGCAGCCCATGTGCACAACGAACCAGAACGACCTGGGTCTGACCGACGCCTCCTGCGCGTGCGGAACCCACACGCACGAAACAGCGGGTACGGCCTCGGCCGACGCACCCATGACGACGAGCACCTTTGGGGTGTCCGGGATGACCTGCGGACACTGCGTGAAGAGCGTCACGGAAGAGCTCGGCCGCCTCGACGGCGCGACGAACGTGGAGGTCGCACTCGTGCCGGGCGGCGTCTCTCAGGTCACCGTTTCGAGCGTTCGCGACCTCGACCCCGTCGCGGTCGCCGCCGCGGTCGATGAGGCCGGCTACGAATTGGTGACAGAGACCCGATGAGCGGCCAGCAGGTCGAGCTTGTCGTTGGCGGGATGACCTGCGCGTCCTGCGCGACTCGGATCGAAAAGAAACTCAACCGCATGCCGGGTGTCGAGGCCTCCGTCAACTACGCCACGGAGAAGGCCACCGTCTCCGTACCCGACGGCACCACGGTGCAGGACGCGATTGCGACCATCGAGGCGACCGGGTACTCGGCCGAGCTGCCCGCCCCGATCGAGGTGGATGCCTCGGCGGAGGCGTCGCCCGAGTCGGAGGTGGATGGCCTTCGCCGGAGGCTGCTGGTCTCCGCCGCGCTCGCGACTCCCGTCGCGCTGATGTCGATGATCCCGGCGCTCCAGTTCACGAACTGGCAGTGGCTGGCCCTCACCCTTGCCGCGCCGGTCGCCGTCTGGGGCGCCTGGCCGTTCCACCGGGCGGCGTGGGTCAACGCCCGCCACGGTGCGGCGACCATGGACACGCTGATCAGCCTCGGCGTGCTCGCGTCGCTGGGCTGGTCGCTCTATGCGCTGTTCTTCGGCATGGCCGGGATGCCCGGCATGACCATGACGTTTTCGTTCATGGTGGACCAGGGGGCAGGGGCCGACGAGATCTACCTCGAGGTCGCGTCCGCGGTCACCGTCTTCATCCTGGCCGGACGCTACTTCGAGGCCCGGGCCAAAAAACGCTCCGGCGCGGCGCTGAAGGCTCTCCTCGAACTGGGAGCGAAGGAAGCCACACTGCTCCGGGACGGCGTGGAGACCACGGTCCCCACCGCCTCGCTCGTGGTCGGCGACCTGTTCGTTGTGCGCCCGGGGGAGAAGATCGCCACCGACGGCGAGGTCGTGGACGGCAACTCGGCGGTGGACGCGAGCATGCTCACCGGCGAAGCCGTGCCCGTGGAGGTCGGCCCCGGCGCCGTTGTCGTCGGCGCGACGCTCAACTCCGGCGGACGGCTCGTGGTGCGGGCGACCCGGGTGGGTTCCGACACCGAACTGGCCCAGATCGGTCGCCTCGTCGAGAAGGCGCAGGCCGGCAAGGCCGACGTGCAGCGCCTGGCCGACCGGGTGTCCGCAGTCTTCGTACCGATCGTGATCGGGCTCTCGCTGGCGACCCTGGCCGTGTGGCTCCTCATCGGCGCCGGCCCGGTCGTCGCGTTCACCGCGGCGGTGGCGACACTGATCATCGCCTGCCCGTGCGCGCTCGGGCTCGCCACGCCGACCGCGCTGCTCGTTGGAACCGGGCGCGGCGCGCAGCTGGGAATCCTGATCAAGGGGCCGCAAATCCTCGAATCCACGCGGCGCGTCGACACCATCGTGCTCGACAAGACCGGCACGGTCACCACCGGCAAGATGGGCCTCGTCGCGGTCGTGCCGGCGCCCGGCGTGACCGAGGAGGAACTCCTGCGCCTCGCAGGGGCGGCCGAGCACGGCTCTGAGCACCCGATCGCCGCGGCCATCACGGCCGG
>JBDTAA010000177.1:0-8954 GCA_039924805.1 Cryobacterium sp. | reverse complement strand
GCAATGTTGAGGCAGACGCTGGCCCACGGCACGAGGGAGCCTGGTCCGGTGCGTCGAAGGTGGTGCAGCTGGTAGCTGGAGAGCTCGACGACGAGCACATCCCAGCCCAGCGGGTCGCGGATGGCGTCCAGCACCGGCACGCCGATGTTGCCACACGGGGCGACCCGGTAGCCGCCGGCGGCGAGCATGGTGGCCGTGAGCTGCACCGTCGTGGTCTTGCCGTTCGTGCCGGTGACGAGGATCCATTCGGCGGGCTCCCCCACCTTGTCGCGCAGGCGCCAGGCCAGTTCGATGTCACCCCAGACGGGGATGCCCTGCTCGGCGGCCCAGGTCAGCAACGCGTGGTCCGGGTGGAAGCCGGGCGACACGACGATGAGCTCCGGCCGGTGGCCGAGGAGCTCGGGCGGAGGGCTCGCCAGGTCGGCCTGCACCAGCGCAACACCGAGCACGTCCAGAAGGCGTGCGCGCTCGTCCGGTGCCACGCCGGTCACGACGAGCACGTCTGCGCCGAGTTCGGCGAGCGTGTCAGCGGCCGCGAAGCCGGTGACGCCGAGGCCGAACACGGCGACCCGGAGCGTCGACCAGTCCGCGTGCCAGCTGGTCAGGGCGGTGAGACGGTCGGACTCTGGAAGGCCTTGCGGCACTAGCTGGCCAGCCATTCGAGGTAGAACGAGCCGACGCCGGCGGCCACGAGCAGGCCGCCGATGACCCAGAACCGGACGACGACGGTGACCTCGGCCCAGCCCTTGAGCTCGAAGTGGTGGTGGACAGGGCTCATCAGGAAGATTCGTTTGCCACGGGTCAGTTTGAAGAATGCACGCTGCACGATCACCGATCCGGATTCGATCACGAACAGGCCGCCGATCAGCACGAGGAGCAGCTCCGTGCGGCTGAGCACGGCCAGGGCTGCGAGGGCGCCGCCGATGGCGAGCGAGCCGGTGTCGCCGAGGAAGATTTTCGCCGGCGAGGTGTTCCACCAGAGGAATCCGATCAGTCCGCCGACGATCGCGGCGGAGACGACGGCCAGGTCGAGCGGGTCGCGGATCTCGTAGCAGCGGTACTGGTCGGCCGCGTCGGCACCACCGAAGCAGGACTGGTTGAACTGCCAGAATCCGATCACGACGAACGAGCCGATGGCGAGGATTGAAGAGCCGCTGGCGAGGCCGTCGAGGCCGTCCGTGACGTTGACGCTGTTGGAGGTGGCGACGACGATGACGAAAATCCAGAGCACGAAGAGGGTGATACCGATGATCGGCCCGAGGGTCATGAAGTCGAGCGGCAGGTCCCGGATGAACGAAATGTGCGTGGACGCCGGGGTCAGCCCGTGCCGGTTCGGGAACTGCAGCGCCAGGAACGCGAACACCCCCGCGACGAGCACCTGGCCGATGATCTTCGCCCAGCCGCCGAGCCCGAGGCTGCGTTGATTGCGGGTCTTGAGGAAGTCGTCGACGAACCCGACCAGGCCAAGCCCGACCATCATGAACAGGACCAGCAGGGGCGATGCCGTGATCGGCTCACCCACCACCATTTTTGCGGTGAAGAAGCTGATCAGTACGCCGAGGATGACGATGATGCCACCCATGGTGGCCGTGCCGCGCTTGGCGTGGTGGCTCTTCGGGCCGTCGTCGCGGATGAACTGTCCCCAGCCGAGCCTCTTGAACAACCGAATGAACAGGGGGGTGAGGAAGAGTGTGAAGGCGAGCGACAGGGCTCCGGCGATCAGTAGCGCTCTCATGAAAACAATTCTCCCAATCGATCGCCCAGAAAACGCAGGCCTGCGGAGTTCGACGATTTCACCAGCACGGTGTCTCCCGGCTGGAGCGAGCCGCGAAGCAGCTCGTAGGCCGCGTCGGGCGTGTCGACGAACGCCGATTCACCGTCCCACGAGCCTTCGTTTATGGTGCTGATGTGCATGCGGCGGGCGGCGGCGCCCACGACGACAAGTTGGGATATGTTCAGCCGTACCGCGAGGAGGCCGATCCGGTCGTGCTCCTCCCCCGACAGTTCACCGAGTTCGGCCATCTCGCCCAGCACGGCGATGGTGCGTTGGCCGGGTACCCGGATCTGGGCGAGGGTCTTCAGCGCCGCGGTCATCGAGTCGGGGCTCGCGTTGTACGCATCATTGATGATGGTGACACCGTCACGCCCGCCGAGGACCTCCATCCGCCAGCGTTCTGCCGTCGACACGGATTCGAGGCCGGCCACGATGTCGTCGATTCCGACGCCGAGCTGCTCGGCCGCCGCTGCGGTCGCCAGCGCGTTCATGACGTGGTGCTCGCCGAGCACGCGGAAGGAGACGCTGCTCCGTGCGCCGGACGCAAGGTGGAGCACGAAGGTGGTGCCGCGCGCGCTGGCGTTGAGGTCGGTAGCGCGCACGGTGGCCGCGCCGCCCTGCCCGAACCAGACGATGCCGGCCCCGGTCCGCGCCGCCATGCCCGCGACGCGAGGGTCGTCGGCGTTCAGGACCGCGATATCCGTGTCCCGCAGCTCGACGGCCATCTCGGCCTTGGTGTTCGTGGTCGCTTCGATGCCGCCGAATTCGCCGGCGTGGGCGAGGCCGACCGTGAGCACGATGCCGATGTCGGGGCGAGCGAGGCGCATGAGCCGGGCGATGGATCCGGAGCCGCTGGCGCCCATCTCGACGACGAGGAACTCGGTGTCCGACGCGACGTCAAGCATGGTCATCGGGGCGCCAACCCAGTTGTTGAAGGAGCCCCTGGCCGCCACGGTCGGGCCGACACGTTCGAGCACGGCGCGAAGCAGGTTCTTGGTCGTGGTTTTGCCGTTGGAGCCCGTCACGCCGACGATTTTGAGGCGGCCTCCGGCGCGAACGCGGGTGACCACCTCGGCGGCCAGGGCGCCGAGGGCGACGACGACGTCTGGGACGACGATTTGGGCGACCGGTAGGTCGAGGGATCGTTCGACGAGTAGGAGTGCTGCGCCCTGGCTGACGGCGGTCGGGGCGAACAGGTGTCCGTCGGTGACCTCACCGGGCTTGGCGACGAAGATCGCGCCCGGCTCGACCTGGCGGGAGTCCGTGTGCACGGGCCCGGCGATAACCGAGTCGGCGGTCAGCTCGCTGCCGTCCAGATGCAGGGCGCCACCGACGGCGTCGGCGATCTCGGCGAGACTGAGGGCGATCATTCGAGCCACCCCGCGTCGCGGAGCGCCTGGCGCGAGTCGTCCCGTGCCGAGTAGGGAATCTTGACGCCGGCGACCTCGTGGTAGTCCTCGTGACCTGGGCCCGCGTAGAGGATGACGTCACCCTCCTTGGCCAGCGCGAGCGCCGTGCGGAAGGCGGTTCGCGGGTCGGGCACCTCGTGGAACTCGCCCCCTGGGGCTGCTGCGCGGGCCGCCTCGAGAAGGCTCAATCGAATGGCGGCCGGGTCTTCGAAGCGCGGGTGGAAGTCGGTGATCACGACGATATCGGCGCCACGCGCAGCGATGGCGCCCATGTCGGCGCGTTTGGTCATGTCCCGGTCACCGTCGGCGCCGAAGACCATGATCAGTTTGCCGTCGGTGGTCTTGCGGATGGCGTCGAGGGTCTGCAGGAACGCGTCCGGCGTGTGGCCGTAGTCAATGTAGACGAGGGGTCCGCGGTCGCCGGAGATGCGCTCCGCACGCCCCGGGATATACGCGGCGATGCCGCCGTCCCGCTCCAACGTGTGCTCGATCGCCTCGAGGTCGAAGCCCGACTCGACGAGCATCACGATCGCCAGGGCGGCGTTGGCCGCCATGTACCAGCCGATCAGCGGTACCCGGGTCTCCAGGCGCCGACCCTCCGGGCCCTCGAGCACGAACTGCGTATACATCGCCGTCTCCTCGACCACGAACATGTGCCAGTCGGCGTCCACGTCGGGGCTGGTGGTGAGCGTCGTGACCGGGATGCGGCACTCGTGCACGATCCGCCGTCCCCAGTCGGAGTCGACGGTGACCACGGCTCGGCGGGAACGGTCGGGCTGGAACAGCTCGAGCTTGGCCCGGAAGTAGTCCTCCATGGCCGCGTAGTCGTCGAGGTGGTCGTGGCTGAGGTTCGTGAACCCTGCGACGTCGAAGGTGAGCCCGTCGATGCGGTGCCGACTGAGCGCCTGGGCTGAGACCTCGATCGCGACGGCGCGCACCTCGGCTTCCCGCATGCGCGCCAGCAGGGCGTGCAGCTCGCTGGCCTCCGGGGTGGTCAGTGCGCTGGTGACCGCGAGCTCGCCGATGCGACGTTCGGCCGTTGAGGTGAGGCCGGCGACGATGCCCAGCTGGTTCAGGATGGCGAAGAGCAGGTACACGACGCTGGTCTTGCCGTTGGTGCCCGTGACGGCGAAGAGTGTCGCGGGATTCTCGGCCGTGCGGTAGATCCACGCCGCGACGGCGCCGAGGGCGGCCCTGGCGTCGGGGGTGACGAGAACCGGGAGGCCGCTGTCCGCGGCGATGACGGCACCGGCGGCGTCGGTCAGGATCGCGACGGCACCGGCTTCGCGTGCGCCGTCGGCGAAGGAGGCGCCGTGGCTGTTCTGGCCGGCCACGCCGACATACAGGTCGCCGGGCTGGACCGTCCGGGAGCTCAGGCTCACTCCGGTGACTTCGAGGCCATCCATGTCACCGTGCACGTCGAAATCGAATTCATCGACGAGGCCGGACAAGGAGCGGGAAAGGGGATGTTGAGGACGGAGCGCCGAGGGCGACAGTTCGGTCACGGTGCTCACTTTCTTACCAATTGGCAGGGAGGTCGGGTGCAGGAGTGCCCGACGGGACTGCCCGGTACTTCTTCAACGCCTGGCTCATGACCTTCTGGAAGACCGGAGCCGGCGCGGCAGATGTGTTCATTTTAACAGGATCGGCGAGGCTCACCGACACGACGTACTTCGGATCGTCCGCTGGGGCGAACCCGGAGACCGATACGAGGTAGCCCCGCGAGTACCCGCCCTTGCCGTTCGGCATCTGGGCTGTGCCCGTTTTTGCGGCGACCCGGTAGCCGGGAATTTCCCACTTCTTGGCCACCCAGCTATTTTTATAAACCATCTCGAGAATGTCGGATGTGTCGTGGGCCGCGTCCGCAGAAATGACCCGACTGCCCGTCGATGGGGTCTTGTGCTGCACAGTGCCGTCGGCCTGGCGGCACCCCTCGACCAGCCGCACCGGCTGCCGGACACCGTCGTTGGCGATGGTCTGGTACAAGCTCGAGACCTGAAGCGCCGTCGTGGTGAGACCCTGGCCGAACATGGTCGCGTAGGCCGTCTGCGGGTCCCATTTCTGGTACGGGTGCAGGATCCCGGAGTCTTCACGGGGGAACCCCGCCTCCGTCACTGTGCCAACGCCGAACTTCTTCATGTAGTCGTAACGCTGCTTGTCGCTGAGCATCTCGCCAAACTTCGCCATTCCGGTGTTCGACGACTCGATCAGTACGCCGGTCATGGTGAGCTTCTCGTCATCGTGCCCATGGCTGTCGTTGATGTTGCCGCCGCGTTCCGGCAGGTAGCGGAAGGGGGCGATGACCCCGGTCTTGAGCGAGGCCTTGCCGGAGTCGAGCACGGATGCCGCGGTGAGGCTCTTGAACGTGGAGCCTGGTTCGAACGAGTCGGTGAAGGCGCGCGATCCGCGGTCTGCCGGCTCGGTGCCGCTCACGTAGTTTGGGTCGACACTGGGGTAATCGGCGACCGCGACGAGGTTGCCGGTTTTCACCTCCTGCACGACGACGGTTCCCCACGCGGCGCCGGTGGCCTGCGCCTGGTCCGCGAGCACCTGCTGCGCGTACCACTGCAGGTCCGTGTCGATCGTGGTGATGACGTCGCCGCCGTCGACGACCTGGCTGGCGGTGACCGTGCTGCCGGGGATGCGCACGCCGTCGGCACCCTTCTCGTAGGTCTCGACGCCGTCGGTGCTGGCGAGGCAGGAATCCTGGCCGATTTCGAGTCCCGCCTGCGGCTCACCGGCCCCGGAAACGAAACCGACGATGTTGCCGGCGACGGCGCCGTTCGGGTACACCCTGCTCGGGTTCTTCTTGAAGTAGATCCACGGGATATTCAGTTCTCCGACGGCGCGGAAGACGTCGACGTTGACCTTCTTGGCGACGTAGGCGAAGTCGGATTTGGCGTTGCCGGCGAGGGCGCTGGCAATGATCGCGAGGATCTCGTCGCCGGTCTGCCCGGTGACGGCTCCGATTTCCGCGGCGGCCTGGGCGACCGTGACCTTGACCGTACCGGCGTCGGTCGTGCGGGTGAACTCCCCGGCGTTCCGGGGCGAGATCGTGATGTCATAGCGCATCACGGTGCCGGCGAGAACGTCGCCGTTGGATCCGAGGATGTCCCCGCGGGCCCCGTAGACGGTCTGTTCGACGGAGCGGTTACCGAGGGAGTCGGCGCTGAGAGTGTCGGCCCGGACGACCTGAATGTCGACGAGCTTGATCACGAAGACGGTGACGACGAGGAAGAGGACAACGACGGTGGCAAAGACACGGCGCCTGGCGGACGTCGCGCTTCCCGTTGCGGTGTTGATCGGCGGCACCGTCACATCCTCACTGTGGCCGAGGCCACGCTAGTGCGTAGACGGCCACGCTAGTGCGTAGTCGGGGACGGCAGCCCGCTGGGCGGTGCGGCCGGAGCCGGCGCGGGCGCGGCGGCGGGAGTGGCCGGGGCGTCGGCTGCTCGGCCGTTCGCGCCCTTCCCCGAGATGCCGGTGCCCTGGGCACCGGCCGGCGGAAGGTCGGTCACCAGCGGCACGCCGGCGAGGAGGGCGTTCGGTACGAGGCCGGCCGCGCCACTCCTGGCTTCCGGCGTACCGGCCGCCGCACCGGGGGCACCGAGCACGGCGCCGTCCGAGAGACGCAGGTAGGCGGGGTTGGAGTTGCTGACCATGCCGAGGGCTGCCGCATTCGCGGCCAGGTTCTGGGGCGAGGAGACCTTGACCAGGTCTTCGCTGAGGCTCTCTGCGGTGCGTCCGAGTTCGACCTGGCTGGCCTGGAGGGTCGAGATTTCGTAGGCACCCTGCGAGATGCCGACGCTGAGCAGGAGCTGGGCGATGACGATTGCCGCCATGCCGGCGCTCGCGGTGAGCGCGTAGATGATCCGCGGGCGAGCCTTGCGCTGATCGCGCGGGAGCACCGCCTCGATGTGGCGACGTTCGGCCGGTGCGACCGGGGACCAGAGGTCGTGCTCTTCCGGCTGGAATGCACGCGCAAGGTTCTGGCTCATTCGACCCTCCTGAGTCGCTCGGCGGCGCGGAGCCGCACGGATGTGGCGCGTGGATTCACTGCTATTTCGTCGTCGCCGGCCTGTTCAGATCCGCGGATGAGGAGCTTGAACACCGGCTTGTGCTCCGGCAGCTCCACGGGGAGACCGTCCGGGGCCGAGGAGCTGGACGCCTTGGCGAGGACCTTCTTGACGATCCGGTCCTCGAGCGACTGGTAGGCCATGACGACGATGCGTCCGCCGACCGTTACCGCTTCGAGCGCCGCCGGGATGGCCCGCTCCAGAACGGCGAGTTCCTGGTTCACCTCGATGCGCAACGCCTGAAAGACCCGCTTGGCCGGGTGCCCCATGCGCTGCACGGCGACCGGCGTCACCGCCGTGATGACGTCGACCAGCTGACCGGACCGGACGAAGGGTGTGGTCGCGCGGGCGTCGACGATCGCCTTCGCGTAGCGAGCCGCCAGCTTCTCCTCGCCGTACTCCTGGAAGATGCGTCGAAGCTCCTTTTCGCTGTATTCGGCGATGATGCGTTCGGCGGTGAGGTCGGAGGTGCTGTCCATGCGCATGTCGAGGGGCGCATCCTTCGAGTAGGAGAAGCCGCGCTCCACTCGGTCGATCTGGAGCGAGGAGACGCCCAGGTCGAACAGGATCCCGTCGACCTCGTCGATGCCGAGGCCCGCGAGCGCGTCAAGGATGCCGTCATAGACGGTGTGAACCAGGTGCACTCGAGTCTGGAACGGCTTCAGCCGCTCTTCGGCGATGGCGAGGGCATCCAGGTCGCGGTCGAGCCCCACGAGGATCAGGTCGGGGAAGCGCTGCAGCAGCGCTTCAGCGTGGCCACCCATGCCGAGGGTGGCGTCCACGAGCACGGCGCCGGGCTTCTGCAGCGACGGAGCGAGTAGCTCGATGCAGCGCTCGAGCAGGACTGGGGTGTGGATGTCGTTGATGGCCATATCGTGTGCCGGTTCCCTGTTCCTGATTCCTGATCCCCATCCATTCTTTCCTGCCACCGGGGAAGTGTGTCAGGCATGAACGGCTGGGAGTCAGGCGCCAGGTGCTAGAAGAGTCCCGGGATCACCTCCTCCGTCGTGTTGGCGAATGAGGTCTCTTGTTCGGCGAGGTAGGTCTCCCAGGCCTCGCTGTCCCAAATCTCAACGCGGCTGCCGGCACCGATAACGGTGAGCTCGCGGTCGAGTCCCGCGTAGGCGCGGAGGTTTGCGGGGATGGTCACCCGGTTCTGCTTGTCCGGCGTCTCGGCGCTCGCCCCGGAAAGGAAGAGGCGGAGGAAGTCGCGGCCCTGCTTGCTCGTGATGGGCGCCTGACGGATCTTCTCGTGCAGGTCCTCGAACTCCCGGGTGGTGAAGACGTAGAGGCAGTTCTCCTGGCCCCGCGTCATGACGATGCCGGTGGAGAGTTCGTCACGAAACTTCGCCGGCAGGATGATGCGGCCTTTGTCGTCGAGCTTGGGGGCATAGGTACCGAGAAACATGCGCCCCCCTTTCTCGATCGTCCGTGTTTCGAGCTTGCTCCACTTTACTCCACTATCCACCACTTAACGCAGAAAACAAGGGCATTCTCTGGGAAATAACCCAGATCACCCCCGAAGTGGCGGCATGCTAGCCGGTGGAGGGAAATCGCGCGCGGGGTGGCGGGCGCCCGCGCTTGCGCGCACGAAAAAAGGGCCGATCAGATGATCGGCCCTTAGTGTGCGTGACGGCGTGCTGGAGTGGTTAGCCCTGTCCGTACTGACGGCGGTCCCAGCGGTCGTTCAGTCTC
>JBDTAA010000176.1:0-13966 GCA_039924805.1 Cryobacterium sp. | reverse complement strand
GACGGTGTGCCTCGGCCAGGCGGCATCCGCTGCGGCCGTGCTGCTTGCCGGCGGCACCGCCGGCAAGCGTCTCGCCCTGCCGAACGCGCGCATCCTCATCCACCAGCCGTCAACGGGTGATTCCGGGCGGGGCCAGGCCTCGGACATCGAGATCCAGGCGGCCGAGAGCCAGCGGATGCGCGAGTGGCTCGAAGAGACCCTCGCCCACCACTCCAACCGCGACAAGGATCAGGTGCACAAGGACATCGACCGCGACAAGATCCTCGGCGCTGCCGAGGCACTCGAGTACGGCCTGATCGACCAGGTCCTGACCAGCCGCAAGAACCTGCCGACGCTGGTCAAATAGTCGCGGCGCCAACGCGCGAGAATGCGCGCCTCCACTCGGGAGGCGCGCATTTTCAATTTGTGCCCGGCGTGCGCACACCCGTCACAGGCACAGGATAGGCTCAATTCAGCAAGACCGATGGAGGAGGCTGACGATGGCTCGAATAGGCGAAAGCGCCGACTTGTTGAAGTGCTCCTTCTGTGGAAAGAGCCAGAAGCAGGTGCAACAGCTCATTGCGGGCCCCGGCGTCTACATCTGCGACGAGTGCGTCGAGTTGTGCAACGAAATCATCGAGGAGCGACTGGCCGAGGCCGGCGCCGAAGAGGGCAGCAACGAATTCGACCTGCCCAAGCCCAAGGAGATCTTCGGATTCCTTGAGGAATACGTCATCGGCCAGGAGGCCGCCAAGCGCGCCCTCGCCGTTGCCGTCTACAACCACTACAAGCGCGTTCGCGCCCGCGCCACGCTGACCGCCGCCGACGCGATCCGCGACGACGTCGAGATCGCCAAGTCGAACATCCTGCTGATCGGTCCCACCGGTTGCGGCAAGACCTACCTCGCGCAGACTCTCGCCAAGCGACTCAACGTGCCCTTCGCCGTTGCGGATGCGACGGCACTGACCGAGGCCGGCTACGTCGGTGAAGACGTCGAGAACATCCTGCTCAAGCTGATCCAGGCCGCCGACTACGACGTGAAGCGCGCGGAGACCGGCATCATCTACATCGACGAGATCGACAAGATCGCCCGCAAGGCAGAGAACCCGTCGATCACGAGGGACGTGTCTGGCGAGGGCGTGCAGCAGGCCCTGCTGAAGATCCTCGAGGGCACCGTCGCATCCGTTCCGCCGCAGGGCGGGCGCAAGCACCCGCACCAGGAATTCAGCCAGATCGACACGACGAACGTGCTGTTCATCGTGGCCGGCGCCTTCGCCGGCCTCGAAGACATCATCTCCTCGCGGGCAGGCAAGAAGGGCATCGGCTTCGGCGCCCCCCTGCACAGCAAGGGCGACGACGTAAACCTGTTCGGTGAGGTTCTCCCCGAAGACCTGCACAAGTTCGGCCTCATTCCCGAGTTCATCGGGCGACTTCCCGTGGTCGCCACGGTCACCCAGCTCGACCAGGTTGCCCTCATGCAGATCCTCACCGTGCCCAAGAACGCGCTCGTGCGCCAGTACCAGCGCATGTTCGAACTGGACGGAGTCGAGCTCGAATTCGAGCAGCCGGCACTCGAGGCCATCGCCGACCTCGCCGTGCTCCGCAAGACCGGCGCCCGTGGGCTGCGCGCGATCATGGAAGAGGTCCTCGGGCCGATCATGTTCGAGGTGCCCTCCAGCACCGAGGTCGCCCGCGTCGTCGTCACCCGTGACGCGGTGCTCGACAATGCCGAGCCCACGATCATCCATCACAAGGTGCGGCGCGAAGAGAAGTCCGCCTAACCCGCGGCACGCGGCGCGCAGCGGCGCAACTCCCGCGCTGCTCGACGGCGCCGCTCGGCCCTTGGCGCTGCTCGACCCTCGCTGGAGATCCGCGAGTGGGCGCGGTTGAGCGTGCCGCAACTTGACAGCGAGCCTCATTCGATATGTAATATATTGCATGCCGGTTCCCCGTCCTGACGCGTCTCACCGTCCAGCGTCCCTGCGGGATTATGCCTACGAAGCCCTGCGTACCGCTATCGTGGACGGCACCCTCGCCCCGAGCGAGAGGCTGCGCGACGCCGAGCTCGAATCCTGGCTCGGCGTGAGCCGCACGCCCATCAGGGAGGCCATCGCCCGACTCGAGGTGGCAGGCCTGGTGCGCACGGAGCGCGCTCGGCAGACCATCGTGGCCCCTCTGGACGAACGCGCAGCACGGAACGCCCAGGCCATCGCGGCGGCGATGCACGAGCTGGCGGTGCGAGAGGCGGTCGCTCAGCTCACCTCAGGCGACATCGCCTCGATGGAAGCCGCCAACCAGCGCTTCCGTGACGCCCTCGGGGCCAACGACATCGACGCCGCGATCTCCGCCGACGACGATTTCCACGCTGTCGCCGTGCGTGCCAGTGCCAATGAGCTCCTTCCCGCGGTCCTCGAGCAGGTCACGCCCATCCTGAGGCGGCTCGAGCGCGCCCGATTCTCCTCGCTGGCCGGCCGGGCATCGGTCGCCGATCACGACCACATCATCCGGCTCTGCGCGGCCGGACTGGCCGATGAGGCCGGAGTCGCCGTTCGGGAGAACTGGCTTACGCTGGGCCGGATCCTGGCCCCTGCCGCCGAACACGATAGCCGCTGACCGGCCCACCCAAGCACCTCGCCCCAGACCACATCGCCCCAGACCACATCGCCCAACCCAGAGGACCCCATGACCCTGCGCGACTTCCCCCGCTATCCGCTGACCTTCGGCCCAAGCCCGATCCACCCCTTGGACAGACTCACCGCCCACCTCGGTGGCGCGCGGGTGTGGGCCAAACGCGAGGACGTGAACAGCGGGCTGGCGTTCGGCGGCAACAAGACCCGCAAGCTGGAGTACCTGGTTCCGGATGCCATCGCCCAGGGCGCTGACACGCTCGTGTCGATCGGAGGCATCCAGTCCAACCACACCAGGCAGGTCGCCGCGGTCGCTGCACACCTCGGCCTCAAGGCCGTGCTCGTGCAGGAGCAGTGGGTGGACTGGCCGGACAGTGTCAACGACAGGGTCGGCAACATTCTGCTCTCGAGGCTCACCGGCGCCGACGTGCGCATCTCCTCCGAGGGCTTCGGTATCGGCTTCAAGGACTCCTGGACGCAGGCGATTGCGGACGTCGTGGCCGCGGGTGGAACCCCCTACGCGATCCCGGCCGGCGGCTCAGACCATCGGCTGGGCGGGCTCGGCTTCGCCAATTGGGCTCACGAGGTGGCCGCCCAGGAGCAGGACCTCGGCGTCTTCTTTGACACCATCGTTGTGTGCAGCGTCACGGGTTCGACGCACGCGGGCATGATCGCCGGGTTCGCCGACCTCGAGGCGAACTTCGGCGGCCGGAAGCGACGCGTGATTGGCATCGACGCCTCCGCCAAGATCGAGGCCACGCGGGCCCAGGTAGCGCGGATCGCTCGTAACACGGCCGAGTTGATTGGCGTGGGGCGTCCCATCGATGACGACGAGATCACCGTGCTCGCCGGCTGGGCCGGTGACTTCTATGGGATCCCGGTGGAGTCGACGAACGCCGCCATCAGGCTCACGGCGAGCCTGGAGGGCGTGATCATCGACCCCGTGTACGAGGGCAAGTCGATGGCCGGGCTTATCGACCTCGTCAGCAGCGGAGACATCGCCCCTGACAGCAACGTGCTCTATGCCCACCTTGGCGGCCAGCCCGCGATCAACGCCTATAGCGCGCTGTACCACTGACCCGCGGGCGGGACTTGCGAGCGAGGATCCTCGGGGCCTGGCTAGTTCAGGCCCCGACGGTCCAGCAGCGGCTGGATTATCGCCTCCCGGCCGCGAAAGTCGCGGTAGGCGGCCAGCGGATCCATTCGGCCACCGACGCCGAGCAGACGGTCGCGGAAACGGTCGCCGTTGGCACGGGTAAGTCCGCCGTTTTCGGTAAACCACTCGACCGTGTCGGCGTCGAGTACCTCGCTCCAGATGTACGAGTAGTAGCCGGCGTCGTAGCCGCCGGAGAACGTGTGCGCGAAGTAGGTGCTCGCGTAGCGGGTGGGCACGAGCGGGTTGTCGAGGCCCACGGCGGCGAGGGCGGATGCCTCGAACTCGGCGACATCCGTCACCACGGTGTCTGCGCCGATCCGGTGCCAGGCCTGATCGAGTAACGCCGCGGCAAGGTACTCGCTCGTCGAGAAGCCCTCGTTGAACGTGGAGGAGGCGTGGATGCGCTCGACGAGGTCCTGAGGCATCGACTCGCCGGTGACGTGGTGCCTGGCATAATTCGCCAGTACCTCCGGCTGAAGCATCCACATCTCGTTCACCTGGCTCGGGAACTCGACGAAGTCACGGTACACGTTGGTGCCGGAGAATTTCGGGTAGGTCACCTGGGCGAACAGTCCGTGCAGGGCGTGGCCGAATTCGTGGAAGAGGGTGTTCACCTCGTCGAAGCTCAGCAGCGTCGGCTCGCCCGCAGCGGGCTTGGCCACGTTCATGTTGTTGCACACGACCGTGGGGGTTTCGAGCAGCGTCGACTGGGAGATGAGCGGGTTCATCCACGCCCCGCCGCGCTTGGAGTCGCGGGTGTAGAAGTCGCCGATGTAGAGGCCGACGGGGGAGCCGTCCTCGTTCGAGACCTCGAAGATCCGGGCATCGGGATGCCAGGCGACCAGGTCGGGGCGCGGGGCGAAGGTGACGCCGTAGAGCCGGGTCGCGGCGTGGAAGACGCCGTCCTGCAACACCCGCTCGAGCTCGAAAAAGGGGCGCATCGCCGCGGTGTCGACGTCAAACGTGGCCTGGCGCACCTTCTCGGTGTAAAACGCCCAGTCCCAGGCGGCGAGCTCGAAACCGGCATCGGAGCCGTCGATCAGCCTCTGCAACTCGGCCTGCTCGGCGCGTGCATTGCGGGCGGCGGCCGGGGCGAGACGCCCGAGCATGTCAGCGACGGCCTCCGGCGACTTCGCGGTCTCGTCTGCGGTGACGAACGCTGCGTGGCTGTCAAAGCCGAGCAGCCGGGCACGCTCGGCGCGCAGGTGAGAGATTTCCAGCACGAGCGCGCGGTTGTCGTGCGCGCCGCCGCGGGCGCCCCGGGAAACGGATGCGCCGAGCAGTCGTTCCCGCACGTCCCGTCTGGTGAGGCTGGCAAGGTATGGGTGAGCGGTTGGCAAGACGAGACCAATGAGGTGCTTCCCC
Source organism: Cryobacterium sp. (assembly GCA_039924805.1). Lineage (GTDB taxonomy): Bacteria > Actinomycetota > Actinomycetes > Actinomycetales > Microbacteriaceae > Cryobacterium. The sequence goes on along the minus strand of JBDTAA010000176.1, from coordinate 8,839 downwards.
TCGAGGCCCCGCTCCGTGGCGGCAGCCGCGGCCGCCGAGATCTCGCCCGCAGCGAGCCCGTCGAGTTCGGCCGGGTCGTCGATCACGAGGGCGAGCTCGTTCGTATCGGCCAGGAGGTTCTTCTCGAACCGGGTGGTCAGCGTGGATAGGCGCTTGTTGTAATCACGCAACGCGGACTTATCGTCTTCGGTCAGGCCGGCCCCGGCGAGCGTGAACTCCGTATGGTACCGCTCGATCAGGTAGGCCGACTCGTCGTCCCGGCCCAGCGATTCGCGCTGCTCGTGCACCTCCGCGATCCGCGCGTACAGGCCGGGATCGAGGCGGATGGCGTCGTCGTGCGCGGCAAGCAGCGGCGCAAGTTCCTCCTCGAGCGCGTTCGTGAAGTCATTCGAGTCGGACGAGCTCTTGTTGAAGAATACCGCGGAGACGCGCGCGAGCGTCTGCCCGCTGCGTTCGAGCGGCAGCAGTGTGTTCTCGAACGTCGGCGCGTCCGGATTCGACACGATCGTGGCGATCTCGGTGAGCTGCTCCTGGATGCCGGCGTCGAACGCCGCGCGGTAGTGCTCGTCGCGAATCTCCGAGAACGGAGGCAGCTGATACGGGAGCGTACTGGGCTTGAGGAAGGGGTTAGCGGAGTCAGCCATGCGACCACCCTAGTTGGGCCGCCACAATTCACCCGTGCGGCATAGGCTCAGAGAATGACCGATACGCCCGAACGCCCGGAGACAGCGCCGCGCGAGGAGTACACGCATGGCCACCACGAGAGCGTGCTGCGCTCGCACACGTGGCGAACCGTTGCAAATTCCGCGGCCTATCTCATCCCGCACCTCGGCGCCGGCCTGACGCTGCTGGACGTGGGCTGTGGCCCCGGCACGATCACGGTCGACCTGGCCAGGCGTCTGACGCCCGGCACGGTCGTCGGCATCGATTCGTCGGCCGAGATCGTCGAGCACGCCGCCGGCCTCGCCTTCGACGAGGGTGTACGCAACGCCAGTTTTCGGGTCGGCGACGTCTATTCGCTGGGCTTTCCCGACGCGTCCTTCGACATTGTGCACGCCCACCAGGTCATCCAGCACGTCGCTAACCCGGTGGCCGCGATGCGCGAGATTCGTCGGGTGCTGAAGCCTGGAGGCATTTTCGCGGCCAGGGACGTCGACTACGGGGGAATCATGGTCTACCCGAAGCTGCAGGGCCTGTCGATGTGGATGACGGTGTACCGAGACGTGCATTACTGGAACGGCGGCGACCCGGACGCCGGCCGTGCGCTCAAGGCCTGGGCGCGCCTGGCGGGATTCTCCGATGTGGAGAGCAGCGCATCCATCTGGTGCTTCGCCAACGCGGTCGAACGCGAGTGGTGGGGCGGGTCGTGGGCGGAGCGCGCGACGGAGTCGGCATTCGCGACCCACGCCATCGAGGCCGGCGTCGCCGATCTCGCCGACCTGCAGGCCATCGCCGAGGCGTGGCGGCGTTGGGCGGCCGACCCGGACGGTTGGTTCGGGATGCCGCACGGCGAAATCATCGCGCGACGGTAGCGACCCATGCCTTTCCTGGATCGACTTCAGCACTGGGCGCGGGTGCAGCCCGAGGCGACCGCCTTGGAGGTAGCCGCCGACAGGCTCAGCTTCGCGGAGCTGCGCGACCGCGCGACAGCCCTGGCGGCCGCGCACGCGCATGCGCATGCGGATGCTGACCCTGGTGGGCGTCGGCCGCCCACGGTGCTCTGCCTGCCCAACGGCGTCGAGTTCGCCGTCGGCTTCGCTGCCGCCGTGGCCGGCGACGGCGTGTGCGCCGTGCTCGACCCCGAGTGGACGGACGCTCAGCGCGCGGCCGTCGAGGATCGGCTGCGGCGGTTGGGCGCCGTCGGGGGTGCCGCCGAACCGACCGGCGGCGTCGCCGGCGCCGACCCCGGAAACGGCCTCAGGGACGGCCCGGGCGACTCCGTCTTCCTCCTCGGCTTCACGTCCGGCACGACCTCCCTGCCCAAGGCCTTCACCCGCAGCAGATCGTCGTGGCAGCACTCGTTCGCGCACGGCACCGGGTTCTTCGACCTCACCCGTGACGATCGCACGCTGGCGCCCGGCCCGCTCTCCTCCAGCCTCACCCTCTTCGCCCTCGCCGAATCCCTGCACGCCGGCGCCGCCTTTTTCGCGCTGCCGACCTTCGACGTCGGGGCGGCCATCGCCTGCGTCACGGAGAAGCGCATCACGCGGATCGTGGCGGTACCGGCCGCCCTGCGCCTGATCTGCGAGCGCGCCCTGTCCACGGGCGCCGACGGTAGTTCCCTGACCGGCATAGTCAGCGCCGGCGCCAAGCTGGACGCCGCTACCCGGGCCCTGATCCGGCGCTGGGCGCCGCACGCGACCAGCTACGAGTACTACGGGGCCGCCGAGCTCAGCTTCGTCGCGGCGTCGGCGCTCCGCCCGGGAGAGGAGAGCGCACAGGGGGCGGGCACGTCGGGGACCGCGGTCGGCCGCGCGCTGCCGGGCGTCGACATCCGCATCCGGGACGACGACGGCCGAGAGCTTTCCGGCGAGGTCCCCGGCACGATCTTCGTGCGCAGCGCTCTGGTCAGTGACGGCTACACCTGGGGAGACGACGGGGAGGCTTTCCGCCGCGACGGCGACTGGTGCACCGTCGGCGATCAGGGTTTCCTCGACGCGGATGCCGTGCTGCACCACCTCGGCCGCCGCGCCGACATGGTCGTCGCCGCCGGCCACAACGTGTACCCGCACGAGGTGGAGCTGGTCCTGCAGGACGTGCCCGGTGTGCGTACCGTCATCGTGACCGGCCTTCCAGACCCCCGCCGGGGAACCCGGCTGGTGGCAGCCGTGATTGGCAGTGAGGCGGCCGATGCCGCTGGCCTCCGGTCGGCCGGCGCCTCCCTGCTTCCCGCGCCCAAGCGCCCGCGCGCCTACTTCTCCCTGGCCGAGCCGCCCCTGACGGCGGCCGGCAAGATCAGCCGCCGAATGCTCACCGACTGGATCGTGGAAGGAGACGACCGTGTCCGGCCCCTTGACTAGCCCCGCCGCGGGTGACAGCGCGGACCGGGAACCGGTGGTCGTCTTCGGCCGCCGCACGGCGTTCGGCCGCCGCAACGGCGTCTTCGCCAGGCTTCTCGCCGACCAGCTGCTCGCCCCCGTGCTCTCCGCCGTCGTCGCCGACAGCGGCATCCCCGCCACCCAGATTGACGACGTGATCATCGGCAACGCGGTGGGCGGCGGCGGCAACGTGGCGCGCCTGGCCGCCCTCGCGGCCGGGCTGCCGTCACGCGTGCCCGGCCTCACCATCGACCGGCAGTGCGGCTCCGGGCTTGAGGCCATCGTGCTGGCCTGCCGGCTCGTGGCCTCCGGCGCGGGCGGCGCCTACCTGGCCGGGGGTGTCGAGAGCTGCAGCACAGCGCCGCTTCGCGCACATCGACTGACCTCGACTCCCGGGCATCCGGACTTCTTCGACCGGGTACGGTTCTCCCCTGACCCGGTGGGCGACCCCGACATGGGCGTCGCCGCCGAGAACGTAGCCGACCGATTCGACGTGACGAGGGAACGGCAGGACGCATTCGCGCTGCGCAGCCACCGGCTGGCCCTCACGGCCCAGGACGCGGGCGCCCTGGCCGACGAAATTGTGCCATTGAGATCGGCAGACGATGGTCTGGTCTCGGCCGATGAAGGCCCCCGGCGCTCGCTCACCGAAGGCCTGCTGCGCCGGTTCCCGCCCGTCTTCCGGCCCGGCGGATCCGTCACCGCCGGCAATTCCTGCGCCGACGCGGATGGTGCCGTCGTGGTGCTGGTGACCAGCCGACGGATGGCCGAGAGCCTGGGCCTCACCGGTTACCTGCGCTTCATTGACTCAGCCGTGACGGGTACCGACCCGAACCACCTGGGCATCGCCGGCGCCGAGGCCGCCCGACTCGTGCTGGAGCGGCACAATGTTGCCGGTACGGATCTGGCCCGGATCGAATTCAACGAGGCGTTCGCGGCGCAGGTTCTCGCCTCGATGGACATCCTGGGCATCCCAGAGGACCGCATCAATCGCCAGGGCGGCGCGCTGGCGGTCGGGCATCCCTTCGGCGCGAGCGGGGCGCTGCTCGTGCTCGGGCTCCTCACGCAGAGCAGGGCATCCGCCCGGAACGGAGAACTCGCCCTGTCGGCGGTCAGCATCGCCGGCGGCCTGGGCGTCGCGGCGCTCTGGCGCTGGCACGGCGCGTCGCACCAGAGTGCCACCGATGCAGCCGGTTAGATCCAGTCCTCGTCGTCTTCGCCGGCGGTAGCCGGCTGGGTGATCGTGGCACTGTCTTCACCGGCGTTGTACCGGATGACCGTGCCGTCGTCGAGTTCGATCACGGGCTTGCCTTCGAGCCAGGTCAGCGTCCATCGCCAGGCGCCGGTTTCTTCGTTGAGGGCGACGAGTTCTTCCTCGACGGCATGAACGGCGATTTCGACGACGTGCGGAAGGCCGGAAGGCAGGGTTCCGCCGACGGGCCAACGAGTTCCGAGTTGCATGGGGCTGCCTAGAGGTCCATCTCGTAGGTGACCCAGTCTGTGCGGGTGCCGACCTCGTCGTAGAGCTTCCGCGCGGTCTTGTTGTCGGCCGCGGTGAGCCACTGCACCTGCTTGAGGTTGTGAGCGCCGGCGTAGTTCTTCACGAACTCCATCAGCGCCTTGCCAATGCCGGTCTGCCGCGCATCCGGTGCGACGAACAGGTCGTCGAGGAAGAGACCCCTGTCGGCGGTCAGCGTGCGCGAGTACGGACGGTAGTGGGCAAGGCCGACGAACTCTCCGTCGTCGCCGACGGCGACGGCGCCGCTCAGGTCGTGGTTCTTGTCGATGATCCAGCTCCACACCTGGAGGGCCTTCTCATCGGTCAGCGCGCTCTCGTAGAACTCGCTGTACCCCTCGAAGAGACCCAACCAGGAGAAGAAATCCTTGTCGCCAAGCGGACGTACCTGAACTGACATGCGGTTCTCCCTAACTTTCCGACACCGTGGCGAGCACGATACTTGTCACAGCCAATTCGCTGCCCTCTGCGAACACCAATTCTTCGATGCGACCGACCGCCTTGAGATCATCTTCGGCCTGCGCGAGCAGACCGACCTCTCGGGCGGCACCACTTATTAGAGCAGATGAAACGGGAGTTTTCTGCGAAGCCTTCGCATCCGTCTTGGCGCGGCGGATGCCGGTGAGCGCTCGGCTGGCCAGTTCGAGCAGCGCGGGGTTGCCCGAGTCGGCCGCGCGGAGGTCCTCGGCGGACGGCCACGACGTCTGGTGCACCGAGCCGTCGTTCGACCAGGACCACGCCTCCTCGGTGGCGAAGGGCACGAACGGGGCGAACAGGCGCAGCAGCGTGGACAGGGCGGTGCGGAGTGCGGCGACGGCCGAGGCCTGCGCCGGTCCGCTCTCGCCGTAGGCGCGCTCCTTGACCAGTTCGAGGTAGTCGTCGCAGAAGGTCCAGAAGAAGCTCTCGCTGGTCTCGAGGGCTCTCGCGTGGTCGTAGTTCTCGAACGCGGTTGTCGACTGGGTGACAACGGCCGCCAGTGCGGCGAGCATGCTGCGGTCGATCGGTTCGGTCACCGGCGCGTCGGACGCGCCCTCGAAGCCGAGGATGAACTTGGACGCGTTCAGGATTTTAATGGCCAGGCGGCGGCCGATCTTGATCTGGGTGGGGTTCATCGGGTCGAACGCGGCGTCGGTGCCCAGCCGAGACGACGCGGCCCAGTAGCGCACGGCGTCGGAACCGTGCTGCTCGAGCATTCCGGCCGGTGTGACGACATTGCCCTTGGACTTCGACATCTTCTTGCGGTCGGGGTCGACGATGAAGCCCGACAGCGCCGCGTGCTGCCACGGCGACACCCCGTGCTCGAGTTCCGAACGCAGGAGCGTGGAGAAGAGCCAGGTGCGGATGATGTCCTGGCCCTGCGGGCGCAGCGAGTACGGGTAGACGAGCTCGAACAGCTCCGGATCGCGTTCCCAACCGCCGGCGAGCTGCGGGGTGAGCGAGGAAGTGGCCCAGGTGTCCATGACGTCGACCTCGCCCACGAAACCGTTGGCCTGGCCGCGCTGGTCCTCGGTGTAGCCGGGGGCGGCATCCGAGGAGGGGTCGACGGGGAGCAGGTCGCGGGTGGCGGCGATCGGGTTCTCGAAGACCGGGTTCGCGTCGGCATCCAGCGGGTACCAGATCGGCAGCGGCACGCCGAAGAAGCGCTGGCGGGAGACGAGCCAGTCGCCGGTGAGGCCGTTGACCCAGTTCTCGTAGCGCACGCGCATGAAGTCGGGGTGCCACTCGAGGTCGGTGCCGTGGGAGATCAGGCGGGCGCGCAGCTTCTCGTCGCGGGCGCCGTTGCGGATGTACCACTGGCGGGTGGAGACGATCTCGAGAGGCTTGTCGCCCTTTTCGAAGAACTTGACCGCGTGCACGATCTGCTTGGGCTCGCCGAGGAGGTCACCGCTCGTGCGGAGCAGCTCGACGACGGCCTGCTTGGCGGAGAACACGGTCTTGCCGGCCAGTTGGGCGTAGGCGGCCTGGCCGGCGTCGGAGGTGATGACCTCCGGCACGTCGGCGATGATCCTGCCGTCGAAGCCCATGATCGCCCGGTTGGGAAGGTCGAGTTCGCGCCACCAGACGACATCGGTGACGTCGCCGAAGGTGCAGATCATGGCGATTCCGCTTCCCTTGTCCTTCTGCGCGAGATGGTGGGCGAGGATCGGCACCTCCACGTCGAAGAGCGGGGTGCGCACGCTTGTCCCGAACAGGTGCTTGTAGCGCTCGTCGTCCGGATGCGCCACGAGCGCGACGCAGGCCGGCAGCAGCTCCGGGCGGGTCGTCTCGATCTCGATGGTGGAGCCATCCGGCTTGTGGAAGGACACCCGGTGGTACGCGGCCGGCTGTTCCTTGTCTTCGAGTTCGGCCTGGGCGACGGCGGTGCGGAAGGTGATGTCCCACAGGGTCGGCGCCATGGCCTGGTAGGCTTCGCCGCGCTCGACGTTGCCGAGGAAGGCCAGCTGGGAGGTGAACAGGGCCTCCCGGCCGATGGTGCGGTAGGTCTGGGTCCAATCGACGCTCAGGCCCAGCGTGCGCCAGAGCGCCTCGAACTGCTTCTCGTCCTCGAGGGTAAGTCGTTCGCAGAGCTCGATGAAGTTGCGGCGGCTGACCGGCTTCTGGTCGGCGGCCTTGATGCTCTTGCCGTCGCCGCCCTCGAAGGGCGCGACGAAGTCGGGGTCGTGCGGGAGCGACGGGTCGCAGCGCACGCCGTAGTAGTTCTGCACGCGGCGCTCGGTGGGCAGGCCGTTGTCGTCCCAGCCCATTGGGTAGAACACGCTCTTGCCGCGCATGCGCTGGAACCGGGCGACGACGTCGGTGTGCGTGTACGAGAAGACGTGACCGATGTGCAGCGAGCCGGAGGCGGTCGGCGGCGGCGTGTCGATCGAATAGATGTTCTCGCGGGTGGAGGATGACCGGTCGAAGCGGTAGGTCCCGGCCTCTTCCCAGTTGCCGCCCCACTTGGCTTCGAGCCCTTCGAGGGCAGGCTTGTCCGGGACGTTGGCGGCGGTCATGGTTCTCCGATCGATATGTGCGGCACCGTGTCGATGGTGAAGTGCCTCAAACTCCCAATCTATCGGAGCTCAACGCACCGCGAAACCGCCGTTGTGGTCACCAAACCGCTGGCAAAGTCAAGTGGTCTAGGTGTTCTTCCCACAGAGGTTGTGTGCGTGGCGTGAGCTAAAAAGGTGAGGACCTCCGGTATCGATTGGGTTACCACACTCAACGCGATGCCACGGAGGCCCTCATCTCTCACGTTACTCACCTCAACGCGCCCCTGACGCCGGAAGGGCGCCGCAAACTCGTGGACCTGGTCATCGAGGACGGCTGGGCGCAGGCCCGCGTCGCCGAACGCCTGCAGGTCTCCCGCGCCACCGTCTCCAAATGGGTGCGCCGCTACCGGGCGCAGGGCCTGGCGGGCCTGGCCGACCACTCGTCGAAACCACACCGCTCGCCGTCCCAAACGGCCAGGCGCACGGAGCATCGCATCATCGCGCTGCGCTTCACCCGAAGGTGGGGGCCGCACCGGATCGGCTACCACCTGCACTTGCCACAGTCGACCGTGTCAAAGGTCCTCAAGCGGTATCACGTGCCACTCCTGGGCCACATCGATCTGAACACCGGACTGCCGGTACGCAAACCCAAACCAGTCCGATACGAACGCAAGAATCCGGGCGATCTCGTGCACGTCGACGTGAAGAAACTCGGCCGCATCCCCGACGGCGGTGGCTGGCGCGCGGATCCCGACCAAACCGCCCGCAACCACCGCTCGAGCCATCACCGAGTCGGTTTCGACTACGTCCACGCCGTCATCGACGACCACTCCCGCCTCGCCTACGCCGAAATCCACGACGATGAAAAGGGCACCACCGCCGCGGCCGTCTTGCTCCGCGCCGCTGAATTCTTCGCCCACCACGGCATCGAACACATCGAACGCGTGATCAGCGACAACGCCTTCGCCTACCGAAACTCCGCCGCGTTTCAAGCCGCCGTCGCCCAGATCGGCGCCGAACAACGCTTCATCAAACCGCACTGCCCCTGGACCAACGGAAAAGTCGAACGCCTCAACCGCACCCTCGCCACCGAATGGGCCTACCGCCAGATCTACACCAGCAACCCGGAACGAACGGACGCCCTTGCACCCTGGCTGAACCACTACAACACTGAACGCATCCACACCGGCATCGGAGGAACACCCATCAGCCGAGTGTCACCCACGTAGTGGCGCAGTACACCTAGCCGCGTCACGCGTCAACACCGAAAACCGGTGTGGGTGTGACGTTTCACTCTGCCGACCCGTCTGAAG
>JBDTAA010000175.1:0-6865 GCA_039924805.1 Cryobacterium sp. | reverse complement strand
GGGTGCGGATCAGCACGCCTGTCTCGGTCGTCGGCAGGGACCACTCACCGATGCTCCGGAGGGAGGGGATTCGGCCCTTTCCGCCGTACCAGCGCTGCTTGGACACCCACACGTTAACGTATTCCGGGAGGGCGGTCCCGCGGCTCGTGGCCGGATGCGCGAGCGCCGGTACGAGCGCCGCATCGTCGCTGGCCGGCTCGGACCTGTGCTCACCCATATGGTCACAGTACGCGGGCCCGCCGGACCGCGTGGCCTGTTCGCCGTGACCTGTTCGACCACGGCGCGATGCAGGCGAGGGAAGACGGTCTACAGCCGCGCGAGCAGCTCGATCTTCTTGGTCTCGAATTCGGCATCCGTCACCACTCCGGCGTCGCGGAGCGCTCCGAGCTGCAGCAGGTGGCCCGCCGCCGCCGTTCCATACACCGAGCTGGCCGGATGCGGGGCATCGAGGGCCAGCTGCCGCGGCCCCTCCGGCAGGACGGGCATGCCGGCGGGAAGGGGAACCTGCGGCGCGTGGCCGGCCGACTGCGATATCCGATCGATCCAGGCCAGGGCGATTGCCGACAGGATGAAGACCATGTGAATAATGACCTGCCACAGCACGCCGTCCCAGGTATACGTGGTGCCGGTGACGCTGGCTTCGCCCGCGCCGGCGGTGGAACCGCGGGCCGCGAGATCGCCGACTTCGATGAACGTCTTGAGCAGGTGGATCGATGAGATTCCGACGATGGCCATCGCGAGCTTGACCTTGAGCACGTTGGCGTTGACGTGGGAGAGCCATTCCGGCTGATCGGGGTGGCCGTCGATGCGGATCTTCGACACGAACGTCTCGTATCCGCCGATGATGACCATGATCAAGAGGTTCGCGATCATGACGACGTCGATGAGACCGAGCACGCCGAGCATGACCTTGGCCTCCTCGATCTTGATTCCCTCGGGGCTCGGGTGGGTGAAGGCGTGCACGACCTCCTCGCCGAGGTGGCCGAGTTCGACCATGAAGACGACGACGTAGATGACCTGCGCGAGGATCAGGCCGATGTAGAGCGGGGCCTGCAGCCAGCGGCTGAAGAAGATCATGAATCCGACACCCTGCACCCATCGGGATTGGTCGCGGAAGGGGCGCTGTGGGGAGGTTTGAGTCACCGAGCAAGTTTACGCCAGACCCGGTTGGGAGCCGCCTGTGTTCGAGGGCCGGGCCGCCACCCCCTTGACCAAATCTCTTGCACGACCGATGCTTGATTGTCTGAGGGGCCCTTGACGGGGCCGCGCGACTGTTTCACAGACTTCCGATGTGGGGGTGTTCAGGGTGATGGCTAGACGTTCACAAAAATCCACCTTCGTCGAGCGTCGAACGGCCGGCGGCGTGCTCAGTGGATTCGTCGGTCTCCTGGTCGCCAGCGTGACGGCCGGGGTGCTGGTTGCTGCCGGGATCGCTCCGGTCGTGGCCCTGGGCGGGATGGCCGCGACAAACACGATCAACGTCTTCGAGAACCTGCCCGACTACATCGCGGTCGACGACCTTGCCCAGAAGAGCAACATCTACGCCACCGAGGCCGACGGTAAGCGCGTGTTGCTCGCCTCGTTCTACGACCAGAATCGCGTCGAGGTGTCGTTGGATGCGATCAGCCGGTACGTGAAGGATGCCGCTGTCGCCGGTGAAGACCCCCGCTTCTACGAGCACAGCGGGGTCGACCTGCAGGGAACACTCCGGGCAACCCTGAAGACTGTGGCGGCCGGCGAGACGCAGGGGGGGTCCTCCATCACCCAGCAGTACGTGAAGAACGTGCTGGTACAGAAGTGCGAGGAGATCACCGACGCGAGAAAGCACTCTGTCTGTTATCGCGCGGCGACCGAGACGACGCCCGAACGCAAGCTGAAGGAGATGCGACTGGCGATCGGAGTGGAGAAGCGATACTCGAAAAACGAGATTCTTCGCCAATACCTCAACATCGCGGGCTTCGGCGGCACGGTATACGGCATCGAGGCCGCCGCGAGATATTACTTCGGCATTGCGGCCGCAAAGGTGTCCCTGCCGATGGCGGCAAGCCTCGTGGCGATCGTGAACAACCCGGTCAAGTTCCAGCTCGACCGGCCGGCCAGCGAGACCAATGGCGACGCCAATGGGTATCGGGCGAACAGGGAACGTCGCAACTACATCCTCGAGCAGATGTACAAGCAGAAGAAGATCACAAAGGCGGACTACGAGGCGGCCACGCAGGCACCGGTGGAACCGAAGATCACGGAACCCAGCACGGGCTGCCAGAGCGCCGGGGCGAGCGCCTTTTTCTGCGACTACGTCACGCAGAAGCTCCTGAACGACCCGGTGTTCGGCCACGACGCCGCGGCCAGGCGACTGACGTTCCGCCGAGGCGGGTACAGCGTGTACACGAGCCTCGACCTCGACCTGCAGAGGGCCGCGATCGCCACGATGAATAAGAACGTCCCGAAGGTCTTCGCGGGAGGGGATGTCGGCGGTGTCATCTCCAGCGTTGAGGTGGGCACCGGCCGCGTGCTCGCGATGGTGCAGAACAAGGACTACAGCCAGGACCCGGTCGTGCAGGCGAAGGGCCGCAACTACACCGGCATCAACTACAACACGGACTTCGCCGAGGGTGGCTCCAGCGGGTTCCAGCCGGGGTCGACGTACAAGGTGTTCACGCTGGCCGAGTGGCTCAAGGAAGGCCACACGCTCAACGAGCGTTCGGATACCCGCCGCAAGTCCCAGTGGGGCACCTTCCAGGACAGCTGCAACGGGCCTCAGAACTACAGGGACGGGGACTTCAACCCTCGAAACGACCAGAACGAGTCCGGCTCGCGCTACAGCGCACTCCAGTCGACGATTGGTTCCATCAACACCGGGTTCATCGGGATGGCGAAGAAGCTCGACCTCTGCGGCATCCGCAAGACCGCCGAGTCTTTCGGGGTGCACCGCGCCACCGGGAAGCCACTTGAGCAGGGTGCCAGCTCCGTGATTGGGACGAACGAGGTCGCCCCGCTCTCGATGGCCGTCGCTTTCGCCGGGATCGCCAATAAGGGAGTCACCTGCTCCCCGGTGGCCATTGACAGGATCGTCGGCGCCGACGGCACCGAGATTCCCGCACCAAAGAGCACCTGCAAGCGGTCCGTCAGCACGTCCGTGATCGGTGGGATGGCCTATGCGATGCAGCGCGTCATGAGCGAGGGCACCGCGCAGCAGTCCTGGGCCGACACCTCCCCGCGGGTGCCGCTGATCGGGAAGACGGGAACCACCGACGGCGCCAAGGACACCTGGATGAGCGGGGCGAGCACCAAGGTGGCCACCGTCGTCGGGGTGGTTTCGGTGACAGGGGTACTCAACCAGCGAAGCATGTACTTCGACAGCGGCTACGCCGCCACCGCCCGCCACCGCATGTGGCCGGCGGTGATGTCTGTCGCCAACGCGAAGTACGGCGGCGGCACCTTCCCGGAGGCATCAGGCGCCGTCATCGGGAGGTACGTACCGCTGGAGCCTCCGAAGCCACCACCGGCGGCACCGGCCCCGGCGCCCAAACCCAAGCCGCCGGCGGCGCCGACCGAGCCCAAGCCGCCGGCCCCGCCGACCCCGCCGGCCCCGCCGACCAATCCAGCCCCGGGCGTGGCACCCGGCAATGGCAACGGCAATGGCAATGGCAATGGCGGCTAAGTTGTCCCCGGGCATGGATGTGGGGACCAGCACCTAGCCGGGATGGCGGCGCGGCTGGTGATCCTGGGCGTTGCGCGCCACGACACTTATGCGCGCCGGGTCGTCGGCCACAGGTGGTGCACGTTGTCGTGCTCGCCCGCCGGGCGGGCGTTCGCCCGGGCGGCCCGTTCCGTCTCCTGCCGCTGCGTGACCTGGCGGGCGACATCGAAGAGGTCCCAGACGTTCTCCCCGGTGACGGAGACGCCCCTGGCGCCGGACCGGCGTGTGCGGCCCCGCACCAGCATGTAGTTCGTCGCGAACACCTGCCCGCCGACCCGCTCCTGGGCGTCATGGAAGAACACGACGTTGGAGACCGGGCCGGTGCCGTCGTCGAGGCTGACGAACACGACCCGGCGGCCGCCGCGCATCGGGGGAGTGTTGGTGGCGCGCCTGACCCCGGCGATGAGTACCTCCGTGCCGCCGGGCAGCGACCCGAGCTGTGACGCCGGCGTGACGCCCAGCTCGGCGAACAGGGCATGGAAGCGCGTCATCTGGTGGCTGCCGACGGCCAGGTGCAGGTCCCGGAGTTCCAGGTCGGTTTGTGTGCGGCCGCGCAGGTCAAGCGAGGTGACCGCGCCCCGGTAATGGGGAACGGGCAGCTCGACGTCGAAGGCGAGCTGGTCGTCGTCGATGGCGACGGCCGTGCCCTGGAGCCCCTGGATGTGGGCGAGGAGTTCGTGTCGCCGGTCCCGGTCGTAGTCGATGAAGCTGTCGAGGGCACCGACGCGGGCGAGGGCCTCGAACGTCTTGCGGCGGGGACGCACCCGGTCCCGAAAGTCCTGCAGCGAGGTGAACGGCTGATGCCGGGCGATCCTCGTGCGCTCGGTGTCGGTGCTGCCGGCCAGCTCCGGCAGTGCCAGCCGAACACCCTGCCTGCCGTCGACGAGTTCCTCGACCCGATAGTCCAGGGCGCTGTGCTGCACGTCGAGCGGCAGCACCGGCACGCCGAGGTTGCGAGCCTCCGCGACGAGCAGGTCTTTGGGCCACATGCCCGGGTCGTGGGTGAGGAGCCCGGCGAGGAAAACGGCCGGGTGGTGGGCCTTCAGCCACGCGGACTGGTAGGTGGGCAGCGCGAAGGCAGCGCCGTGGGCCTTGGCGAAGCCGAAGCTGCCGAACCCGGTAAGGACCTGCCAGATCCGGTCGATGACCGCGGGTGGAAACCCTCGCTCGAGCGCGTGCCGGCGCACATACGCCTCGATCTCGGGGAGCTGGTCGGGTTTGCCGAGGTGGCGGCGAAAGACATCCGCCTTGCCGAGGCCGCAGCCGGTCAGCTCGTCGAAAATGCGCATCACCTGCTCGTGGAAGATGACGACGCCCCTGGTCTCCCGAAGGATCGGCTCGAATCGGGGATGCAGGTAGTCCGGGGCAACCTCGCCGTGCCGCGCCTGCAGGTAGAGCAGCGGCATGTTGTTCTGCATCGGCCCCGGCCGGAACAGGGAGATCTCCACGGTGAGGTCGTTGAAGACCTCCGGTTGGAGTTTGCCGACGAGCTCCATCTGGCCGGGGGACTCCAGCTGGAAGATGCCGAGCGTGCGGGTGGAACGGATGAGCTCGTAGGTGGCCGGGTCGTCCAGCGGCACGCGGTCGAGGTCGATGGTTTCCCCGGTGAGCCGGTGGTGCTCCTCGACGGCGTGGGCCATCGCGGATTGCATGCGCACGCCGAGGATGTCGAGTTTGATGAGACCCATCGGGTCCATGTCGTGCTTATCGAACTGGGACATCGGCAGCCCCATCCCCGACGCCTGCACCGGGGTGCGGTCCAGCAGCGACGCGTCCGAGAGGATGACGCCGCAGGGGTGCACCGATATGTGCCGGGGAAGCCGGTCGAGCTTGGCGGTGAGGTCGACGAGCAGGTCGAGCTGCTGTGACTCGCGCACCTCCGCGGCCAGCGCCTCGAGTTCGGGTTTCTCTTCGAGGGCGCGCCGGAAGTCACGGGCGTTGAAGCGCCACATCTGCTTGGCGATCGCCGCCACCTGGTCGTCGGGCATGCCGAGGGCCAGGCCCGCGTCGCGCACCGCTCCACGCCCGCGGTAGGCGTTGGTCATCGACATCAGGCTGACCCGGTTGCTGCCGAAGGTGTGGAAGATCGCCCGGTAGATGTCGTGTCGCCTGGCCGACTCGACGTCGAGGTCGATGTCGGGCAGGGTCTGCCGTTCGGGGGAGAGGAACCGCTCCCAGAGCAGGTCGTTGGAAAGTGGTTCCACCGAGGATGTGTGCAGCGCATAGTTGAGTACGGAGCCCACCCCCGACCCGCGCGCCTGGATGCGGATGCCCATGCCGCGGACGAGGTCGGCGACCCGGGCGACGGTGAGGAAGTAGCTGGCGAAGCCGAGGTGCTCGACGGTTTTCATCTCGTGTGCGAGGCGGCTGTGAGCGGCATCCACCGAGCCGGTTCCGGCGTAGCGGTCGTCGATCCCGTGCCGGGCGCGCCGCCACAGCTCGGCGACCGGGTCACCGGTGATGCCGATGACGCCGGCCTCCGGCATGCGGGGCCGGCCCAGGCCGATGTCGGCCACCGGGTCGAGGATGCAGCGCTCGGCGAGCAGCTCGGTGTGCCGGAGCAGGCGTTCGACCGCGCCGTCGTCGTGGGTGCCGGCGTCGACGACCATGCGGGCGGCCTGCCGCATCAGGGCGGCCGGCTTCAGCCACGCCTGCCCGTTGGACTGCAGCTGCTCCAGCTGGGCGAGCGGCGTGAGGGCGCGGGCGGCGTCGGCGAGGTCGGCGGTGACGGCCTCTTCCGGGGTGCCGTAGCGCACGGCGTTGGTGAGCACGGCGGGCAGGGCGGCGTATTCGGCGAGGCCGAGCATGCGAGTGGCCGGCGCCACGCTGCCGGGCTGCCCGGCGTCGGCGAGGTGGCAGACGACCTCGAGGGCCAGGGACTCCGGCGGCATCGCGCGCACCCACGCCGTCAGGCGGACCCGGGCCTCCGCGCTGTCACGGCGGAGCAGGGCCGCCCCGACGTCCGAGGTCGGGCCGATCAGCACGGTCAGGGAACGGAGCCCGGCCAGTTCGGCGAGGCGGGCCCGATTGATCGACGGGTGCTTGCCCGGCCGGTGGGCGGCGCCCGCTGCATGGGTGGCTGTTGCATGAGCGGGCGCTTCATGGCTGGCGGAAACGGCGCGGCAGAGGGCGCCGTAGCCGCGGCCCGACGTGTCGCCGTGTGCG
>JBDTAA010000174.1:0-4527 GCA_039924805.1 Cryobacterium sp. | reverse complement strand
GCCGGCCGGGTCGAGGGCGCCCCGTCCCCGGGGACCGTCGACGTCAGAACCGTCACCGCATGGCCCGCGTCAGCGAGCGCGTTGGCGAGGGCCGCGAGCCGGAATGACGCGGCGGCGGGTTCGGGCGAGAAGATCCGGCTCGTGAGGGTGACGCGCATCAGCCTAGAACTCGACTACCTGTCCCGTTCGCGCGGATTCGATGACACCCTCGACGACGGCGAGGGTGCGGAGGCCCTCCTCCATTGTGACCACGTCGCTGCTCTTGCCCAGAACGGCGTCGCGGAAGGCTTCGTGTTCGGCGCGCAGCGGCTCGCGCTTGGGGAACGAGAACCGTGTCACGTCGCCCTCGCTAACCCCGCGGAAGTTGGAGACCGACTCCCATTCGAGCGGGAAGGTGCCGTTGGCGTAGAAGGTGAGATCCCCGCTGGAGGTGTCGGCGACGAAGGCTCCGCGCTCCCCCGTGACAACCGTGAGACGTTCCTTCATCGGGCTCAGCCAGTTCACGACGTGGTTGACGATCACGCCGTTGTTCAGCCGACCGGTTGTCAGCATCATGTCCTCGTGCTCGCGGCCGCTCTTGTGCACGGTCTGGGCGAAGATGGTCTTGTACGTGCTCTGGGCGACCCAGGCGGTCAGGTCGATGTCGTGCGAGCCCAGGTCCTTGCCGACCCCGACGTCCGCGATCCGGGACGGGAACGGGCCCTGGCGGCGGGTGATGATCTGGTACACGTCGCCGAGGTCGCCGTTCTCAATGCGGCGCCGGAGCTACTGCAGGGCTGGGTTGTACCTCTCGATGTGACCGACCGCGCCGACGAGTCCGCGCTCAGCGAAAGCATCCACCATGCGCCGCCCCTCGGCCACCGACTGCGCAATGGGCTTTTCGACGAGCGTGTGGACCCCGGCCGCGGCAAGCTTGAGCGCGGCGTCCTCGTGGAACCGGGTCGGGATTGCGACGACGGCCATGTCCAGGCCGGCGGCGATGAGCGATTCAACATCGGGAAGCACCTCGAGCGCACCGGCGACGCCGTGCGGGTCGCCGCCCGGGTCGGCGATGGCGACCAGGTCGACTCCGGACAGTTCGCGGAGGACGCGGGCGTGGTGCCGACCCATGGCCCCGATGCCGATGAGGCCGATACGCAGCTCGGCCATTATGCGCCGGCCCCTGCGAGGGCGTTGACTGCTTCGACAATTCGGTCGAGGTCACCCTGGTCGAGCGACGGGTGCACGGGAAGCGAAACCACTTCGCGGGCCGCCTTCTCCGTCGCGGGGAGGTCGAGCCCGGGCGCGAAGTGCTTGAGCGAGTCGAGGCGGTGGTTCGGCACGGGGTAGTACACGCCGCTGCCGACGCCGTACTCCTCCTTCAGGGCTGCGACGAAGCGGTCGCGGCCCTCGGGGACTCGGATCGTGTATTGGTGGTAGACGTGCACCGCGTCGGCGGCTACGGGTGGAATGACAACCCCGGTCAGGTTCGCGTTCAGGAACGCCGCGTTGGAACGGCGCTGCTCTGTCCAGGCCCCGACCTTGGTCAGCTGCACCCGGCCGATGGCCGCGTGGATGTCCGTCATCCGGGCGTTGAAGCCGACGACCTCGTTCTTGTACTGCGCCTCCATGCCCTGGTTGCGCAAGAGCTTTATTGCGCGCACCAATTCGGGGGTGGCACAGCTGACCATGCCGCCCTCGCCGCTGGTCATGTTCTTGGTCGGGTACAGGCTGAACATCGCAAACTCGCCGAAGGTTCCGACCTTGCGTCCACCCAGCTCGGCACCGTGGGCCTGGGCGGCGTCCTCGTAGAGCGCAATGCCGTGGCGCGTGGCGATCTCGGCGAGTTCACGCATCATCGCTGGATGGCCGTAGAGATGGACCGGCATGATCGCCTTCGTGCGCGGCGTGATGGCTGCCTCGACGGCTGCCGGATCGAGACCGAAGTAGTCGGGCTCGATGTCGACGAAGACGGGGGTGGCCCCGGCCAGGGCGACGGAGTTGGCGGTGGCGGCGAACGTGAAGGAGGGCACGATGACCTCATCGCCCGGCCGCACACCGGCGGCGAGGAGACCGAGGTGGAGCCCTGACGTGCCCGAGTTGACGGCGACGCAGGCGCGGCCGGCCACCAGGACGTCGGAGAATTCGCTTTCGAAAGCGGCGACTTCCGGGCCCTGGGCGATCATTCCCGACTGGAGTACACGGTCGACGGCGGCTCGCTCGTCGTCGCCGATGATCGGCTTCGCGGGGGGAATGAACGCTTTAGTCATTGGTGGCCTCTCTCAATGCGCCGTCAGTCTCTACATATCGTGCGGATGTCTCTGGGCAGAGCCAGTCTCCGTCGGCCTCGACCAGACGAACGCCGGCTTTGCCGACCCAGCCGATTCGTTTCGCGGGTACGCCCGCGACCAGGGCGAAGTCCGCGACGTCCCTGGTTACGACGGCTCCAGCCGCAACCGTTGCCCAGGCTCCGATCGTGATCGGTGCGACGCACACCGCTCGAGCGCCGATCGCGGCACCCTCGCGGATGGTCACGCCGACCGGTTCCCAGTCGTGGGCGCTTTTCAGCGACCCGTCCGGGTTGATCGCCCTCGGGTAGGTGTCGTTGGTGAGGACCACCGCCGGGCCGATGAAGACCCCATGTCCAAGCACCGCCGGCTCGTAGACGAGGGCGTAATTCTGCACCTTGCAGTTGTCGCCGAGTACAACGCCGGTGCCGATGTACGCTCCGCGTCCGATGATGCAGTTGCTGCCGAGACGGGCGTTTTCGCGAACCTGCGCGAGGTGCCAGATCGAGCTGCCTTCACCGATGTCCACGTGGTCCGAAACGTCTGCGGATGGTGCGACACGCACGGTGACATGAATACTCAATTGGGCTCCTTGCACCTCGTGGGACGCCGTCGGGTGCTCACCAACACTATCGCCTTCTGTCAGAATGGCCATATGGACGAGACCTGGCTTGAGTCACAGGACGACGTGGCCCGCGAGCCGGACACCTGGATCGTCATGCCCCTGTACAACGAGGCAACCGTCGTCGAGAAGGTCATCCATGAGCTGGCCGTCCATTTCGACCACATCCTCTGTATCGACGACGGCAGCACCGACGGCTCCGTGGAGATCGCCAGCGCCGCAGGCGCCCGCGTGCTTCGTCACCCGGTCAACCTCGGCCAGGGCGCGGCACTCCAGACGGGCTTCGCCTACGCCACCGAGCAGCCGGGGGCGCGCTACATCGTGACCTTCGACTCCGACGGCCAGCACCGCATCGAGGACGCCCTCGGCATGCTGAAAGCGGCTCGGGAAGGCGACCTGGCGATCGTCTTCGGCTCGCGCTTCCTGGACGATCGAACGCAGCCGGGCTGGATGAAAAAGGTCGTACTGAAGACGGCGGTCGCCGTGACCAACCGCACGACCGGCCTGCGCCTCACCGATGCGCACAACGGGCTGCGGGTCATCCGGGTCGATGCGGCCCGCCAGCTCGACCTCAAGCAGGACGGCATGGCCCACGCCACCGAGATCGTGCTGCAGCTCGGTCGAACCAGACTTCCCTGGACGGAGTACCCGGTCGAACTTCTCTACACCGACTATTCGAAGTCGAAGGGCCAGTCCATCCTGAACTCGGTCAACATCCTCGTCGATCTGCTGGTGCGCTGATGGATATTTCAAACGTGCTCTGGATCCAGGTCATCCTCGTCACCGCCGTGATCCTGATCGGTTTGTTCCTGACCAGGCCCTCGGGCAGGGACAGTCATCTCGCCCTGCGCCGGTTGTTCCTGGCCGCGTTCGTGGTCGTTGCGATCCTCTCGATCCTGTTTCCCCAGTGGCTGTCGCTGGTGGCACGGCTTGTCGGCGTCGGGCGCGGCACCGACCTTCTGCTCTACGGGCTGGTGCTCGCGTTCCTGATCTACGTGTCGACGGCGTATCGCCGCAACGTGCAGCTCGACCGAAAGCTCACCCGGCTGGCCCGCGAAATCACGCTGGCGGAGGCGCGCACGGAAGATCTTGCCGACGACATCGCCGACGAGAACCGCACCCACTCCTAACCGCACGGCAAGCCGCCGAACATCGAGCCGCAGCGAATGCGGTTAGCCGCAGGCCGTGATCTCGTAGAGCACGGCGGGGCCCTCTGAATCGACCTTTTTCACGACACCGGTCGTGGCGAGGTCGAGCAGTCCGACGTACCCGCTCACCCCATCGAACCTGACGTCGGTCTCGCCGGCGTCTCGCGAGAAGGTGCCGAAATCGAGGACGTAGTCCACGTGCAGGGCCCGAACGACCCGGCACACCTCTGGATCGGAGCCGGCATCCCTCAGCCGCTTGTTGATGACGTCGGCGCCCGGGTCGGTGTGCGAATTGAAGTTCGGGTTGAGCACCTCGCGGCCCGAGATCGCGTAGGCAAAGGATGTCCCGGTCCAGGGGTTCCCGGCGATCACCGATCCGTCCGGGACGATCCCGGGGAGCCGTTCCATGAGCGCGAGTTCATCCGTGGAGACCAGCGGTGAATTGGCCCCGAGCGCATGTGTCCGGGAGATGGCATGTACGGCCTCGCGC
>JBDTAA010000173.1:0-7823 GCA_039924805.1 Cryobacterium sp. | reverse complement strand
GCCGGTCAATCTGGATCGTGCGCGGAATAGCCGGGATTTTACGGTCCCCATCGGTACGTCGAGCGCCTCCGCGACCGCGCTGGTGCTGAGTTCTTCGAGGATGCACAACGTCAGGACTCTCTGGTCACGGGCGCTGAGCCGATCGAAGGCCGACCGCACGGATTGTGCGCGTTGACGGATCTGCATCGCGTCGATTGTGGTCTCCGCGTGGTCGGGCTCCGGTTGTGGTGCGGGTAGTCGCGACAGGAACAATCGGTGGCGGCGCCCAGCCCTGGAGCTGTTGCGCGCCAGGTTGGTTGCCGTGAGAAGAAGCCAGGGGAGCATCGAACTGTCGACGATTCTGACGTGCTCCCGTTTTCGCCAGGCCTCCGCAAACGTGAGGCCGACGAGGTCCTCGGCATCCGATGGGGTGCTTGCCAGGCGGAGGACGTGCCGGAAGACCCGGTCCCTGTGGCGGGTGAACAGCATCCCGAAGGCGCTGCTCGTGCCACCAATGGCGGCGGCAAGCAGGCGCTCGTCCGGCACCTCGTCGTAGTCCATGCTCTGTAATGTCCGATCGGCCGCAATGGTTCCCTTTCTAGCGGCATTCCGGCCGATCGGGGACTAGCTTGGAGGCGTGTCCGCTCACGCGATCGACCCATGGGCCGCTCACGCCACCGGCGTGGAGCGCCTCCTCGAGAGCTATCGGGCGGTACCGCCGACGGCATCCGTGCGGCTTAGCAAGCCCACGTCGAACCTGTTCCGCATGCGCGCGAAGACGAACGCCAGGGGTCTTGAGACGTCGGGGCTGACGGGCGTCATCGCGGTCGACCCGGCAGGCCGAACGGCCGACGTGGGCGGCATGTGCACCTACGAAGACCTCGTCGCCGCGACGCTGCCCCACGGGTTGGCGCCGATGGTCGTGCCGCAGCTGAAGACCATCACCCTGGGCGGCGCGGTGACCGGCCTCGGAATAGAGTCCACGTCGTTCCGTAACGGACTGCCGCACGAGTCGGTGCTGGAGCTGGACATCCTCACCGGCGCGGGAGAGGTGGTCACCGCCTCCCCCACCAAGCATGCCGACCTCTATCGCGCCTTCCCCAACTCGTACGGCACGCTCGGCTACGCGGTGCGCCTGCGCATCCAGCTGGAGCCGGTCCTACCGTTCGTGGAGCTCCGGCACCTGCGGTTTCACTCGCTCAGCGACCTGGTCGCCGCGATGGATGGCATCGTCGAGACCGGTGAGCTGGACGGTACCCGCGTGGATTACCTCGACGGCGTGGTCTTCAGCGCCGATGAGAGCTACCTCTGTGTGGGCAGGCAGAGCGCGGCGCCCGGCCCGGTCAGCGACTACACCGGCCAGCGGGTCTACTACCGCTCCATCCGGCACGACGACGGCGTCAGGCGCGACCGGCTGACCATTCACGACTACCTGTGGCGGTGGGACACGGATTGGTTCTGGTGCTCGGAGGCGTTCGGCGCGCAGCGTCCGGGTATCCGCCGGCTGTGGCCGCGACGCTACCGGCGCAGCAGCTTCTACTCAACCCTGATGCGCTACGAACAGCGATTCCAGATCGGCGATCGCATCGAACGGCTGGGCGGCCGTCCACCACGCGAACGCGTCGTGCAAGACATCGAGGTCCCGATCGAGCGGTCCGCGGAGTTCCTGGACTGGTTCCTCACCACCGTGCCGATCGAGCCGATCTGGCTGTGCCCCCTGCGGTTGCCGGGCGACGACGGCTGGCCGCTGTACCCGATCCGGCCGCAGCGGACCTACGTCAACATTGGATTCTGGTCGACGGTGCCGGTGGGGTCCATCGAAGGGCAGACGAACCGTCTGATCGAACGCAAGGTCAGCGAACTCCATGGGCACAAGTCGCTGTATTCCGACTCCTACTACTCCCCCGAGGAATTCTACGAACGCTATGGCGGAGACGCGTACGGGACCGTCAAGGACCGCTATGACCCCGATTCACGTCTCCTCGACCTTTACGCCAAGGCGGTGCAACGACGATGACCACGTTCAAGGAACGTCCGCCGAAGCATGCTAAACCACTGGGGAAGTCGGGCCCGGCCGGGAAGCTCACGCTCGCCGAGATCCTGGAGATCCTCACCGACGGTCGGCTCCCACTGAGATTCACCGCCTACGACGGAAGTTCGGCCGGACCATCCGACGCGTTGCTCGGACTGGAGCTGACATCGCCGCGCGGAACGACCTACCTGGCCACCGGTCGCGGCGACCTGGGCCTGGCCCGCGCCTACATCGCCGGTGACCTCGAGATCCACGGGGTGCACCCCGGCGATCCGTACGAACTGCTCAAGGCGCTCGCCGGCGAGCTGGTCTTCAAGCTGCCGCCGCCGCGAGTGACGGCCAGCATCATCCGCTCCATCGGCACCCGGCATCTGTTTCCCATCAAACCGCCGCCGGAGGAGGCACCGCCGCGCTGGAAGCGCGTCGCCGAGGGACTCCGGCACACCAGGACCCGAGACGCAGACGCGATCCACCGTCACTACGACGTATCGAACACCTTCTACGAGTGGGTGCTCGGGCCCACCATGACCTACACCTGCGCGTGCTACCCGCGCGCCGACGCCTCGCTGGACGAGTCGCAGGAGAACAAGTACCGGTTGGTTTTCGAGAAGCTGCGGCTGAAGCCGGGCGACCGGCTGCTCGACGTCGGATGCGGCTGGGGCGGCATGGTGCGCTACGCCGCCCGACGCGGCGTCACGGCCACCGGCGTGACGCTGTCGGAACAGCAGGCGGCGTGGGCGCAGCGGGCAATCGTCGAGGAGGGCCTGACCGATCTCGCCGAGGTCCGCTACGGCGACTACCGCGACATCCACGAGACCGGCTTTGACGCCGTGTCGTCGATCGGGCTGCTCGAGCACATCGGCGTGCGCAACTATTCGTCGTACTTCGGCTTCCTGCAATCCAGGCTGCGCCCGGCCGGGCTGCTGCTCAACCACTGCATCACCCGGCCGGACAATCAATCCCAAGCGTCCACCCGCGGGTTCATCGACCGTTATGTCTTCCCCGACGGGGAGCTCACCGGCTCGGGCCGCATCATCAGCGCGGCGCAGGACGAAGGCCTGGAGGTGCTGCACGAGGAGAACCTGCGCCAGCACTACGCAATGACGCTGCGCGACTGGTGCGCGAACCTCGTGGAGCACTGGGACGATGCGGTCGCCGAGGTGGGGCTGCCCACCGCGAAGGTGTGGGGACTGTACATGGCCGGGTCACGGCTCGCGTTCGAGAGCGGCGGGATCCAACTGCACCAGGTGCTGGCGGTCAGGCCCGATGTCGGGGGCAGCGTGGGCGGCCTGCCGCTTCGACCGTGGTGGACGCCGTAGTCCGGCGCACGTGCTGGCGCGCACGGAGCACTGGCAATCAGCGCGCCTCGTCAACCGCCCTGACGGCCGGCCGTTGGCCGGGGTCGCCGGTCACCGCGAGAGAGGGGTAAGGGCGACGTGTCCGGCCCACCAGGCGAAGGCGTCGCCAACCACGTCGTCGATCCACTCGAAACGGGCCAGCTCGGAGATATCCGCCCGGGTGAACCAGCCCAGCTGTGACACCTCGGCCTGGTCGAGCCACTGCACGCCGGAGTTCAGCCGGCAGGCGTAGACGGTCGTGACGTACGAGACCCGGTCGCCGTTCACGTGCGTTTTCGCCAGTCGCCGGCCGCCATAGCTGCCGACGACGCCGAGCACATGCCCGTCGGCGCCGGTTTCCTGCATCAGCTCCCGGCGCACGGCATCCAACGGTTCCTCGAACGGTTCGATCCCGCCGCCGATGAACCCCCACCTGGTGCCGGCGCGGCGGCGGGCGAGCAGGAGACGGCCGTCGTGATCGAAAACCGCGGCGGCGACCCCGGGCAGGAGCACGAGATCGTGCCCGATCTGGCGACGCAGCTGTGAGACGTAATCGGAGGCAGGCATGCGCCCCACCCTACGTTGACGCCCGGTGAGTCCGCCCCACCTCGCGCAGCGAGGGGGCGGACTCGGCCCGGCCTAGGCCGGGAGCGGCTGACGTGCGTACGCGGGGGCGACTTCGTTGTGGGCGTCTCCCACGTTGTGCACGCGGATGTCGTTGGTGGAGCCGACGATTCCGGGAGGGGATCCGGAGATCACGACGACCTTGTCGCCGATTTCCGCCAGTCCTTCGCCGAGCAGGATGTCGTCAACCTGGCCGAACATGGCGTCCGTGTGGGTGACCCGGCCCACCAGGAAGGTCTGGATGCCCCAGGTCAGGGCGAGACGGCGGCGGATACCGGGCTCCGGCGTGAACGCGAGCATGGGGATCTTCGACCGCAGGCGGGACATCCGCCGGGCGGAGTCGCCGGACTCTGTGAAGATGCACAGGAACTTCGCCTCGACGAACTCGGCGACCTCGATGGCGGCGAGGGTGATCGCGCCGCCCTGGGTGCGCGGCTTGTTCGTCAGCGGCTGGATGCGCTCCAGGCCGTGCTCCTCGGTCGACACGATGATCCGGGCCATGGTCTGCACCGTGACAACCGGGTACTCGCCGACGCTGGTCTCGCCGCTGAGCATGACCGCGTCCGCGCCGTCGAGCACGGCGTTGGCCACGTCGGAGGTTTCGGCGCGTGTGGGAACGGGGGCGTGGATCATCGACTCGAGCATCTGCGTGGCCACGATGACGGGCTTCGCCATGCTGCGGGCAATCTCCACGGCCCGCTTCTGCACGATCGGCACGGCCTCGAGCGGCAGTTCGACGCCGAGGTCGCCGCGGGCGACCATGATGGCGTCGAAGGCGTCGACAATTCCCTCGAGAGCCTCGACGGCCTGGGGCTTCTCGATCTTGGCGATCACCGGCACGCGTCGGCCTTCCTCGGCCATGATGTCGTGCACGCGGGTCACGTCGGCCGCGTCGCGCACGAACGAGAGCGCGATCATGTCGGCGCCCAGACGGAGGCCCCAGCGGAGGTCGGCCTCGTCCTTCTCCGACAGGGCGGGCACGTTGACGGCCACGCCGGGAAGGTTGATGCCCTTGTTGTTCGACACCGGGCCGGCGACGATCACGCGGGTCGTGACGACGACGCCATCCGTTGCCTCGACCTCGACCTTGACCTTGCCGTCATCGATCAGCAGGAAGTCGCCGGGCTTCACGTCGAGCGGCAGGCCCTTGTAGGTGGTGCCGGAGAGCTCCTTCGTGCCCACGACCTCCTCGGTCGTGATCTTGAAGATGTCGCCGACGGCGAGCTCGTATGGGCCGCCCTCGAACTTGCCGAGGCGGATCTTGGGGCCCTGCAGGTCGACCATCACGGCGACGGCGCGGCCGGAGTCGTTGGCCGCCTTGCGCACGTTTGCGTAGATGCCTTCATGCACCTGGTAGGTGCCGTGGCTCAGGTTCATGCGGCACACGTCGACGCCGGCGTCAATGATCGCACGGATCTGCTCGTAGCTGGATGCTGCCGGGCCAAGGGTGGCGACGATTTTAGCGCGTCTCATTCTGGTGGGGCTCCGATTTCCGCGCTGGGGGCGCATTGGCACTGCGTAGTGAGAAAGGTTAGTGGGAAATCCGGCTACAGGGCGAACGGGCGGTCGGTTGGCTTGACCGGCGAGGGCAGTTGGGTGTCGCCCTCGAGGAAGCGATCCACGGCCGCCGCGGCGGCCCGGCCCTCCGCGATGGCCCACACGATGAGCGACTGGCCGCGGCCGGCGTCTCCGGCGACGAAGACGCCCTCGTGGCTGGTCTGGTAGTTGCCGTCGCGTTCGACAGCGCCGCGCTCGTCGAACGGCACGTGTAGCTGGCCGCTGAGTTCGTGCGACTCCGGGCCAGTGAACCCGAGGGCCAGCAGCACCAGGTCGGCCGGGATCTCCCGCTCGCTGCCCGCCTTGGGCACGCGCCGGCCGTCGATGTATTCGGTTTCGGCAACCCGGATTGCGCGCACCTCACCCACCTCGTTGGCCAGGAACTCGACCGTGGAAGCGAGATACTGCCGCACCCCGCCCTCCTCGTGTGCGCTGGAAACCTCGAACAGGGTCGGCGACATGGGCCACGGCTGGTGCTCGGGGCGGGACATGCCCGGCTGCATGCCGATGGCAAGATTCGTGACGGATGCCGCGAGCTGGCGGTGCGCCGTGCCGATGCAGTCGGCCCCGGTGTCGCCACCGCCGAGCACGACCACATGCTTGCCGGCAGCCTCGATCTGTGCGTCGACGGTGTCGCCGGCGCCCACCCGGTTCTGCTGAACGAGGTATTCCATTGCGAAGTGCACGCCGGGCAGGTCCCGTCCAGGGATGGGCAGGTCGCGCGGCACCAGGGCGCCGGTCGCGATCACGACGGCGTCGTAGCGCTGCCGCAGCGCATCCCAGGTGATGTCGACACCGATGTTCACGCCGGCTCGAAACCGGGTACCCTCTGCGGTCATCTGGCCCAGGCGCAGCTCGAGGTGCTTCTTCTCCATCTTGAAGTCGGGGATGCCGTAGCGCAGGAGCCCACCGATTCGGTCGTCGCGTTCGAAGACGGCGACGGTGTGGCCGGCCCGGGTGAGCTGCTGGGCGGCGGCCAGGCCCGCCGGGCCGGACCCGACGACGGCGACGGTCTTGCCGGTCAGGCGCCCTGGCGGCTGCGGCTGGACCCAGCCGCTCGCGAACGCCTGGTCGATGATCGAAACCTCGACCTGTTTGATGGTCACCGCGGGCTGGTTGATGCTTAGCACACAGGACGATTCGCACGGCGCGGGGCAGAGCCGGCCGGTGAACTCGGGAAAATTGTTCGTGGCGTGCAGTCGTTCGATGGCCTGGCGGCCCTCGTCGCGCCAGACGAGGTCGTTCCACTCGGGGATCAGGTTGCCCAGCGGGCAGCCCTGATGGCAGAACGGCACACCGCAGTCCATGCAGCGCCCGGCCTGCCGCTTGAGCACGGCGGAATCACCCTGCTCGTAGACCTCTTTCCAGTCCATCAGCCGCACGGACACCGGGCGCCGCGCGGGCAGCTCCCGTTCCGTGGCCTTGAGGAAGCCCTTCGGGTCAGCCATTGGTTACCTCCAGAATGCGCGTCCAGACCACATCGCCGTCGGGGTCGAGACCCTCGTCGACGGCGTTCTGCCTGGTTTCCAGCACTGCCGCGTAGTCGCGCGGCAGAACCTTGACGAAATTGGACATTGTCTCTTCGAGATCGGCCAGAAGCCGGGCGGCCAGCTCAGAGTCCGTCTGGTCTCGGTGCTGTTCGAGCAGGTCACGCACGATCTCACGGTCCGCGGCGCCCAGCGGCGTCAGCACCAGTTCACCCGACTCGAGGGATTCCCGGTTGACGCTCTCCGTGCGCAGTTTGTGCACGTAGGCGGTGCCTCCCGACATGCCCGCGCCGAGGTTGCGCCCGGTGCCGCCGAGGATGACGGCCAATCCGCCGGTCATGTATTCGAGGGCGTGGTCACCGACGCCTTCGACGACAGCGGTTGCCCCTGAGTTACGAACCAGGAACCGCTCCCCCACGCTGCCGCGGATGAACATGCTGCCCTGGGTGGCGCCATAACCGATGACGTTGCCGGCGATCACGTTCTCGTCGGCCGCGAACACGCTCGCCCGGTCGGGGCGGACCACGATCTGCCCGCCGGAGAGGCCCTTGCCGACGTAGTCGTTGGAGTCACCCTCCAGACGCAGGGTGATGCCGCTCGGCAGGAAGGCGCCGAAGGACTGGCCGGCTGACCCGGTGAGGGTCACCTCGATCGACCCGGCCGGCAGCCCATTCTCGCCGTGCCGGAGGGTCACCTCGTGGCCCAGCATGGTGCCGACGGCCCGTTCGGTGTTTCTGATCGGCAGCGCGATCTCCACGTGCCCACCGTGCTCGAGCACGCTCGAGCTCCGGCGGATCAGCTCGTTGT
>JBDTAA010000172.1:0-4616 GCA_039924805.1 Cryobacterium sp. | reverse complement strand
CGAGCGCGATCGCGCCGACTCGTGAGCGCGTCGGCGGACGCGTCCACACCGGCCGAATCGGCTCCGGGCTTCGGTGGACGGGGCCCGGCTGCTGCGGGTCGGGGTGCACGGGGTTCCGCGCGCTCGGGTCAAACATCATGCACCCATTCTGTCGCGGGGCGATCGGAATCGCCGGTGACGCCCTCCGCGCAGCGTGGTCATGACCAGGCGCTATCGCGCGCGACATGTCTGATTTCCGCTACCGGCGGCGTTACTGACGTGACAGGCTGGACCCGTGAGCACTCCGAAAGCGCCCTCCCCGGCCCGGGCCGACCCGGTCTTCGCCGAGCGCTACCGCGCCATGTCGTCGCGCGACGCGCGCTTCGACGGGCAATTCATCACCGGCGTGCACTCCACCGGCATCTATTGCCGTCCGAGCTGCCCGGCGACGACGCCCAAAGCGACCAACGTCTCGTTCTACCTCACCGCCGCCGCAGCGCACGAGGCCGGGCTCCGCGCGTGCAAACGCTGCCTGCCCGACGCCGTCCCCGGCTCCCCGGCGTGGAACATCCGTGACGACCTTGCGGCCAGGGCCATGCGCCTCATCGCCGACGGCGCGGTGGAGCGTGACGGTGTGCCCGGGCTCGCCGCGCGTCTCGGCTACACACCCCGGCACCTCACCCGCGTGCTCGTCTCCGAGCTCGGTGCCGGGCCGCTCGCTCTTGCCCGCGCCCACCGGGCCCAGACGGCCAGGGTGCTGCTGATCAACACCGATCTCTCGATCAGCGAGGTCGCGTTCGCGGCCGGCTTCGGCAGCGTGCGCCAGTTCAACGACACGATCGCGGCCGTGTACGAACGAACTCCCTCCGAACTGCGCACGGTCGCCGCCCGGCCCGACCACGTCGACCGCACCGACGGCAGCGATGCTCCGACACTCGCGACGAGCATCACCCTGCACCTCCCGGCCCGGGCACCGTTCGACGGGCGCGGGTTGCTCGGCTTCCTCGGTTTCCGCGCGATCGCCGACGTCGAGCAGGCAACGGAGACCGCCTACGCCCGCACTCTGCGCCTGCCACACGGGTCTGCGACGGTGCACCTGTCGCTGGCCGAATCGGGGGCCGCTCCCGGCGTCGTCTGCACTGCCAAGCTGACAAACCTCGCCGACCTCTCCCCGCTGGTGAGCCGGGTACGGCGTCTCCTCGACCTGGACGCCGACGCCGAGGCCATCGACGAGGCGCTCAGGGCAGATCCCGCCCTGGCCTCGTCTGTCGGATCGGCCCCCGGCATCCGCGTGCCGGGCAGCATGGATCCTGAGGAGACGCTGTTTCGCGCGCTTATCGGCCAGCAGGTCTCGGTGGCCGCGGCGCGCACGGCGCTCACCCGCCTGGCGGCCGCGCTCGGCGACGAGCTCCCGGGCAGCGGGCACGACGGCCTGACCCGCCTGTTCCCGACGGCCCAGCGAATCGCGTCGGACGGGCGCGAGGTACTCCGCGGGCCGGCCGCCCGGATCAACACGATCATCCGCGTGGCCGAGGCGCTCAGCACGGGCGAGCTCGCGCTCGACGTGGGAGAAACCCGGGAAGATCTCGAGTCGAGGCTGACAGCCCTGTCGGGAATCGGACCGTGGACCGCCGGGTACGTCGCGATGCGCGTACTCGGCAGCCCCGACATCCTGCTCACCAGCGACCTGGCGCTCCGGCAGGGCGCCGGTCGGCTGGGCCTGCCGACGGAGCCCCGCGCCCTCGTGGATCGCGGAGCCGGGTGGGCGCCCTGGCGCAGCTACGCGGGAATGCACCTCTGGCGCGCGGCCGGCGCGGCCGCATCCGTCGATCCCCTCTAACGATCCTGCGCCTTCGTTGTGGCGGCCCAACAGGCGCTCCCGTCGGCATCCGATAGCCTAGACAGGTGAAATTAGCGCACCTCAGAGTCGAAGGTCGGTCCACACCTCGGCTGGCTGTGGTGTTCGGGGACTCAGCCCTGTTCCTGGACGAGATCATGGAAGACGCCCCACGCGACCTGCAGGACCTGATCGAAAAGGGCGAGGAGGAGTACGACCGGGTACGTGCGCTCGGCCTCAACGCCGCTTCGCACGGGGCGACGCTCACCCCGCTCGAGGATCTTCGCCACTCCTCCGCGGTGCTGCGCCCGCCGCAGATCATCGCCATCGGCGCCAACTATGCTGCTCACTCCGATGAGCTGAAGCTGCGCTCGGAGACCGCCGCAACCATCTTCTCGCTCTGGCCGAACTCCCTCACCGGGCACGAATCGACCATCACCTGGCACTCGGAACGAGCCAGCCAGGTCGACTACGAAGCCGAACTCGGCGTGATCATCGGCCGGCCGGCACGCAATGTCTCTGTGCACGATGCCCTCGACTACGTCTTCGGCTACACCGTTGTCAACGACATCACGGCCAGGGACCTGCAGTTCTCCGAGGCGCAGTGGTCACGGTGCAAGTCCTTCGACGGCTTTACACCCACCGGTCCCGTTGTTGTCACCGCCGACGAGATCCCCGACCCGCAGGACCTCTGGCTGACCACGCAGGTCAGCGGGCGACTGCTCCAGGACGCCTCGAGCGGCGACATGGTGCGCACGGTCGCCGAGATCATCTCCTACCTCTCCTCGACCTCGACCCTGATGCCGGGCACCCTGATTTCCACCGGAAGCCCGGGCGGCGCCGGGTACAGCCGCAAGCCGCAGGTGTTCCTGCAGGACGGCACGTCCGTCACCGTGGCGATTGACAAGATCGGCCACCTGACCACCCACTGCCGCGTGATCTAGGCCCCTAGGCTCGGCCTGGAGGCCCTCACGCGGCCTACGGGAGGACGGCGAGTATGACCACCATCACGGTCGTGATCCCCTCGTACAACGACGCGGTCTTTCTGCGTACCTGCCTCGCCGCCGTGGCCGCGCAGACCCGCCCGGCCGACGAAATCGTCGTCGTCGACAACGCCAGCACGGATGCCACGGCGACACTTGCCCTCGCAGCCGGCGCCCGAGTGGTGCATGAACCAATGCACGGTATCTGGCCCGCGGCGGCTGCGGGATACGACTCCGCCACGGGTGACGTCATCGCCCGCCTCGACGCCGATTCGATTCCGCCGGCCGACTGGCTGGCCAGAATCGAGGCCCGTTTGGCCGCCTCGCCGGAGGTCGACGTGCTCACCGGACCCGGCGACTTCTACGGGGGCAGCGCTCTGGCCAATTTCGCCGGAAGGCATGTCTACATCGCCGGGTATTTCTGGGCGGTCGGCCTGTGGCTGACCCATCCGCCGATATTCGGGTCGAATTTCGCCATGCGCCGGCAGGTCTGGCTCGGCACGCGCGGTGTCGTGCACCGCAGCCGCAGCGACGTGCACGACGACCTGGACCTCAGCATCCACCTCGATCCCGCCGTCACCGTCGTCTACGACCGCACCCTTTCGGTGGGGATCTCGGCTCGCCCATTCGACACATGGAGCGGCCTCCGGCGCCGAATGGACTGGGCGGTCCGAACGCTTCGGCTGCACTGGCCGGAGGATTCGCCTGTGCGTCGACGCGTCGCCAACCGCCAGCGGGCTCAGGCCGCGAAGCGCTACCGGGCGTCGCCGCGGGCGTAGAGCGCCAGCATGTCCCTGGCCAGCTGGTTCGGCGTCGTCTCGCAGGGACTGTGCCCGGTGCGGTAGACCCGAACCTCCGCGTCGATTTGCCCGGCGAGGGCGCGGTGCAGCCTCGTGCGCCAGATGTCGTGGCTGCCGACCGCGATCAGCATGGGGATCCCGCTATCGGCGAGTACGGAGCGCAGGTCCGGCGTGTGCTTCATCAGCCGCACGATGTCGTCGACGCTGCGCCGGTTCGTGTGGCGGAAGCGCATCCGCACCAGAGCGAGCCGGCCGGGCCGAACCGTGTTCAGGTTCGACACGATGCCCCAGATGATGAGGGCCGCAATCCTGTTCGCCGTGAGCACGTGGCTGAGCGGTCCGATCCAGCGCACGCCGCGGAACGCCTGGCCGGGCTCCGGCGGCGCGCCGAGGAGCGTGAGCGTCGCGAACAGCTCCGGTCGTTGCGCGAGCGCAATTTCGGCGACAATGCCGGCGAACGAGTACCCGAGCACGTGCGCCGGAGTCGAACCCGCCTCGAGGAACGCGATGAGGTCATCCACGAACAACGCGTAGTCGTAGGCGTCAGGCTTCGGCGGTCCGGCTGTCGCCGACTGGTACTGGCCGGCCAGGTCGTAGCTCTCGACGAAATAGCCGGCCCGCACCAGCAGCGGTGCCAGAAGCACGAAGTCTTCCTTGGAGCCCGTCGCCCCTGGCAGCAGAACGGCCCGCGGGTGACCGGGGTCCCCGAGGGCGACGGATGCCAGCGTCCCGCTCGGTGCCGGGAACCCGAAGGCGCGGACGCCAAGGGGAAAGACCGTCCAGTCGAGGTCCCCGATGGCACGGTCGAGGGCGACGAGTTCATCGGCGGCGGGATCGCCCGGTTCCTCGCCACGCCGGGTGCGACGTGCCCGGATGGTCACGCCTCAGGGTACCGCGGGATCCGCTGCAGAGCACGGAGACGCCCGTCCGGTAGTCGGACGGGCGTCTCAGGCAGTGGTGCAAGGCCGGAGCGGCTGCGAGCGCTGACCGGTTCGGAGCCCTACTTCACCGGCTCGT
>JBDTAA010000171.1:0-6268 GCA_039924805.1 Cryobacterium sp. | reverse complement strand
AGGAAGGTGAACGGCAGGTGCCGCGGGCGTTAACACTTCCTAACGTAGCGCCAGCGCGACCCCGTCGCACGAGCCGACGCTGGAATGTCACTAATCTGGAGGAATGGAATCGACGTGGCTCGTGCTGCTGTCGCTGGCACTCGGGCTGGCCGTTGGCGCCGGTTTCGTGACTCTGCTCCACGTGGCAGAGCGTCACGGGCGCCGGGCGGCCGAGGTCGTGAACCCCGCGGTCCCCGACGGAATCGACCAGGTCCTCGACGCCCTCGAGTCGGCCGGGATCGTGCTCGACCCGTCCAACAACGTGATGAAGTCCTCGCCGGGGGCGCTGGCGATGGGGCTCGTCTTCAACCAGCAGCTCGTGCATGCCGAGTTGCTGGAGCTGGCCAGGAAGGTGCGCCGGACCGGAGAGCCGATTTCGGATGACCTCGTGCTGTCCCGAGGTCCGTTCGGCGACGCGAGCATGCAGGTGCGGGTTCGGTTGGCGCGGCTGGGCACCCGGTATGTGCTGCTTCTGGCCGAGGACCGCACGGAGGCGTTCCGGCTCGACGAGGTGCGGCGAGACTTCGTCGCCAACATCAGCCACGAACTGAAAACACCGATCGCGTCCGTCGGCCTGCTGGCCGAGGCCCTTGACCATGCCGCGGATGAGCCGGAGCAGGTCCGCCGGTTCGCCAACCGCCTCACCACCGAGTCGGCCAGGCTCGGCCGGCTGACCCAGGAAATCATCGAACTGTCCCGACTGCAGGCCCAGGACGCGCTGGCCCAACCGGAGCTGGTGGACATCGACGCCGTCGTCGCGGCCGCAGCCGACCAGAGCCGGATCGTCGCCGAGGCCGGCAACATCACGATCGCCGTCGGGAAGAAGTCTCGCGTCCGGGTCTACGGCGACGAACGGCTGCTCGTCGTTGCCGTGCACAATCTGATCGCCAACGCCGTGAGCTACTCCCCGGACGGCTCTCGCGTGGGCGTGGGCGTGCGTCGGCATGACGGCGTCGTGGAGATCACCGTCACCGACCAGGGCGTCGGGATCCCCGAGGCGGACCTCGACCGGATCTTCGAACGGTTCTTCAGGGTCGACCAGGCCAGGTCCAGGCACACCGGCGGAACGGGGCTCGGACTCGCGATCGTCAAGCACGTCGTGCAGAACCACGGCGGCGACATCCGTGTCTGGTCCCAGCACGGCAAGGGCTCGAGCTTCACCGTCCGCCTCCCCGAGGCATCCAAACCCGCCCCGGCGGCGACAGGAGAAACACAATGACCCGCATTCTCCTCGTTGAAGACGAGCGCGCGCTCAGCGAGCCGTTGAGCTTCATTCTCGAACGCGAGGGCTACGAGGTGGCCGTGGCCGAGGATGGGCCCAGCGCCATCAGCGAGTTCGACCGCCACGGCGCCGACCTCATCCTGCTCGATCTGATGCTCCCCGGTCTGCCCGGCACCGAGGTCTGCCGCGAGATCCGCACCCGGTCTTCGGCGCCGATCATCATGGTGACCGCCAAAGACTCGGAGGTCGACGTCGTCGTGGGGCTGGAACTCGGGGCAGACGACTACCTGACCAAGCCGTACTCCACGCGCGAGCTGCTGGCTCGCATCCGTGCCGTGCTGCGGCGCCACACGGATCTCGGGGACGCAGACGGCATACTGACCGCCGGAACCGTGCAAATGGATCTCGAACGCCACGCGGTCACGGTCTCCGGCGAACTGGTCACCATGCCGCTCAAGGAATTCGAGCTGCTCGAATTTCTCCTGCGGAACGCCGGGCGGGTGCTCACCCGCGGTCAGCTGATCGACCGGGTGTGGGGAACCGACTACTTCGGGGACACGAAAACGCTCGACGTGCACGTCAAGCGCATTCGCTCGCGCATCGAAGCGGTGCCGTCAGAGCCGGTGATGCTCGTGACCGTCAGGGGCCTGGGCTACCGCTTCGAGGCCTGAGCCCGCTCGGGTCAGAGCCCTCTACGGTCTGAGCCGGATCGAACAGGTGCCTAGGGAGTCGGCGTCGGGGTCGGCGTCGCCTCTGGGGTGGGCGTCGCCGAGGGTGTCGGTGTCGCGGTGGGCGTGGGCGTCGCCGTGGGCAGCAGGGTCGAGTACGGGCCGATGGCGCCGTCCAGAACCGGCACGAGCAGCTCCAGACCGGTCTCGTCGCCGTACTGCACGAACACGGGGAACAGGGCACCGGGCTGCGTGTCGATGCCCTCGAGGATGACGGAGGGTGCATTCGGCGTCCCCACGGAGACCGTGGAGTTCGCCGGCACGACCACTGAGGCGGTGACCTTGCCGGTGGCGGCCCCGTACTGCACGCTGATGTTCTGTGTCGAGCCGCTCTGGTTCACGAAGGTCACGAGCAGGTTCGCCAGGTTGCCGTCCTCGGAAAGCAGGATGGCGTTGCGGACGGCGACGTCGCCGACGTTGCCGCTCACGCCATCGCTCGCGTCATAGTGGATGGTCGTCGCCTGTGTGGCCAACAGGGTGCATCCGGCGGTGCCGGACAGGATGGCAATCGCCACAACGGCAGATGCGACGATACGCGTCCTCACAAGACCTCCAGGTCACCGCGGCGTCCGACAGGGGAGTCGGATCGTCGCAAATTTTCGCTTTGAGTTTAGCCTACCGTCGCTCGTGGGCGCGGGCCCGTCGGTGGCCGCTCTGCGACGGACCGTGACCCCCGTCGCCGCCGGGGGAGGGGCGTGATGGCTCGGCGAACCTTACCACCGCAGGCTGTGGTATCCTAGACGTTGCTGAAGGGATATAAATACATGCTTTTTGAGGTTGGCGAAACCGTCGTTTATCCCCACCATGGAGCCGCGACGATCACCGAGGTGAAGACGCGGACAATCAAGGGTGTCGAGAAACTCTACCTGAAGCTCAATGTTACTCAGGGTGATCTCACCATTGAAGTTCCGGCCGAGAACGTCGACCTTGTCGGCGTCCGTGACGTCATCGGTCAGGAGGGACTCGACAAGGTGTTTGAGGTGCTTCGCGCGCCGTTCACCGAAGAGCCCACCAACTGGTCACGCCGCTACAAGGCAAACCTGGAGAAGCTCGCCTCCGGTGATGTCATCAAGGTGTCAGAGGTCGTTCGCGACCTGTGGCGTCGCGATCAGGACCGCGGCCTGTCGGCCGGGGAGAAGCGCATGCTCGCAAAGGCGCGCCAGATCCTGATCTCCGAACTGGCTTTGGCCGAGAAGACCGATGAAGAGAAGGCGTCCAGCGTTCTCGACGAGGTTCTTGCGTCGTAGCACCATAGCTACGTTGAAAGGCGGCGCCGGAAGGTGCCGCCTTTCTCGTTGTGCGCAACATTCACGGCGGATCTTCTCGCGCCAGACCTCACCAGATAGCCTCCTGTCATGACTGATTCGCCCGCTCCCGTGGTCGCGGTCATCGTCGTCGCCGCGGGCAGCGGAACGAGGCTCGGGCACTCGCAACCGAAGGCCTTCGTTCCGCTCGGTGGGCGGCCGATGCTGCAGCGCGCACTCGAGTCGGTGTTCGGCATGCGCGACCCGGCCCAGATCATCGTTGTCGCCCCGGAGAAGATGCTCGGCGCGGCCGAAAGGATCGCCACCGCCGCAGCGGGGACGGCCATCGAATACGTCGACGTCGTGGCCGGCGGCCAAAGCAGGCAGGACTCCGTCAGGGCCGGGCTCGGTGTTCTCCGGCCCGAGGTGACCTCCGTTCTCGTGCACGATGCGGCGCGTGCGCTGGCGCCGTCGGCGTTGTGTGACGCGGTCGTCGACGCCGTGCGAGCCTCCGGAGGCGGGGTCGTCCCCGGACTCGCTGTGATCGACAGCATCAAACGGGTCGACCGGCTCGGCCGGGTGCTCGGCAGCGTGGACCGCCAGGAACTTTCCGCCGTGCAGACCCCGCAGGGATTTCCCCGCGCGATGCTGCTCGCGGCCTTCGCCGCCGCGACCGAGGAGATGACGGATGACGCGGCGCTGGTGGCATCCGCCGGCTTCCCCGTTGTCGTCATCCCCGGTCACCCGCTCGCCTTCAAAATCACCACGGCCTGGGACCTGCGCAGGGCCGAGCTGCTGCTGTCCTCGCGCGGTGAGAATGCCGGTTCGCCTCGAATCGGCACCGGGCTCGACGTGCACGCCTTCGACGACACCTCCGAGTTGTGGCTGGCCGGTCTGCACTGGCCGGGGGAGCGCGGGCTGTCCGGGCACAGCGACGGCGATGCGGTCGTGCACGCCATCTGCGACGCGCTGCTGTCGGCAGCGGGGCTCGGCGACATCGGCGGTGTCTTCGGCACGTCCGAGCCCCGGTTCGCGGGCGCGCACGCCGGCGTCTTCCTCCATGAGGTGCTGCGACTGATCGGCAACGCCGGTTTCCGGGTCGGCAACGTCTCCGTCCAGGTCATCGGCAACCGCCCCAAGCTCGCGCCGAGGCGCGCCGAGGCGGAGGCCTTCCTCGGCGGAATCCTGAACGCCCCGGTGAACGTCTCGGCGACCACCACGGACGCCCTCGGTTTCACCGGCCGGGGTGAGGGCATATCGGCCCTCGCGACCGTGCTGCTGGTCCCGGCGTTGGCACAGGGCCCTGTCCTAAGCTGGGAGGCGTGACCATGCGACTGTACGATTCGAAGGCCCAGGCGCTTCGCGACTTCATCCCCCTCGTCCCGGACAAGGTCGGCATCTACGTTTGCGGCCCCACGGTGCAGTCATCGCCGCACATCGGCCACCTCCGCAGCGCACTCGTCTACGACCAGCTGCGACGCTGGCTCACCTACCGCGGCAATGACGTCACCTTCATCCGCAATGTCACCGACATCGACGACAAGATCCTCGTCAGCGCGGATGGCGTGATGGAGCAGTGGTGGGCGCTGGCGTATCGCTACGAGCTGGAGTTCACGGCCGGCTACCAGCGGCTGGGCATCCTCGCGCCCAGCTACGAACCCCGCGCAACCGCCAGCATCCAGAACATGCTCGATCTGGTCGGGCGCCTGATCGACGCCGGGCACGCCTACCCGGCCGACGACGAAACCGGCGACGTCTACTTCGATACCCGCAGCTGGCCCGCCTATGGGGAGCTGACCCGCCAGAAGCTCGACAACATGGAGGCGGCCACGGATGCCGACCAGCGCGGCAAGCGCGACCCCCGTGACTTTGCGCTCTGGAAGGGCCACAAGGCCGACGAACCGGAATCGGCCGCGTGGCCGTCGCCCTGGGGCGCAGGTCGCCCCGGCTGGCACATCGAGTGCTCGGCAATGGCCTCGCGTTACCTTGGCGCCCAGTTCGACATCCACGGCGGCGGCCTCGACCTGCGCTTCCCGCACCACGAGAATGAACTCGCCCAGTCCAACGCGGCCGGCGACGCGTTCGCGAACTACTGGATGCACAACGGCCTCGTGCATGTGAACGGCCAGAAGATGTCGAAGTCCCTGGGTAACTCCGTCTATGCGGCGGAGCTCCTGGAGCAGGCCCGTGCCATCGTCGTGCGCTACTACCTCGGCGCCGCCCACTACCGGTCGACCATCGACTTCCACGAGGGCTCGCTCGCCGAGGCCGAGGCGGCGCTGGAGCGGATCGAAAGCTTCCTCGACCGCGCCGACCGCCGCCTGGCCGACACCCGGTTCGCCGGGTCGGGCGTCGAAATCGTGCCGGACGAGTTCGCCGAGGCCATGGACGACGACCTCGCCGTGCCCCAGGCGCTCGGCGTGCTCCACGAGACCGTGCGCGCCGGCAACGCCGCACTCGACGCCGAAGACCTTCACGCCGCGGCAGCCGCCCGCGGCGAGGTCCTCGCGATGAGCGAGGTCCTCGGCATCAACCCCCTCTCGCCCGGCTGGTCCGTCGCAACGGATGAGCCGGCCATGATCGCGCTCACCGCCCTTGTCGAGCGTCTGCTCGACGACCGCGAAATCTCCCGGCAGAACCGCGACTACGCGGCCGCAGACCGAATCCGGGACGAACTCGTCGCCGCCGGAATCACCATCGAAGACACCCCGTCGGGTGCACATTGGAGTTTTGACTGATGAAGAACACAGACCGCAAGGCGCGCACCGGAGCCGTACGCAAGGGCGCACGAGGTCCCCAGGTCGGCTCCGGCGGGCAGGGTCGCCAGGCCCTCGAGGGCAAGAAGCCCACCCCCAAGGCTGAAGACCGTCCGTATCACCCCGCCGGCAAGCGTAAGGCGGCGGCCGAGCGGTTCACCGCCGCCGGTGGTTTCAACTCCCGCCCCGCAGCGGATGCCTCCGCCAACCGTGGCGGTTCGGCCGGCGGTCGTGGCGGCACGCCTCGCGGCGGCGCCCGCGGAGCCTCGCAGGCCCCCC